>CBIHPZ010000005.1:0-23319 GCA_966211865.1 uncultured Aquabacterium sp. | reverse complement strand
CGGCCGAAGCGGCCGGGCTGCAGTACCGCTACCTGCCGGTGAATGGCGGCTACCAATCGCCGGAAGAGATCGCCGAGATGGCGAAGCTGCTGGGCGAACTGCCCGGGCCGGTATTGGCGTTCTGCCGCTCGGGTGCACGTTCCACCCGGCTCTTCGTCGCAGCCACGCAGCAGCAGGGCTGACAGGGCGGCGGCGTCCCGCCGCATGCGCACCCCGCTGCACGCCGCACGCCGCACGCCGCACGCCGCGCACCGCGCACCGCGCACCGCGCGCCGCGTAGCGCGTAGCGCGTACCGCGTGCACACACACTCCCCCGCCCGCCGCCGCGCACGCCCCGCCGACACGGCTTGATCAGGGCTTACCCTGAGCGGCCGTCATTTTCAGAAGCCATTCAGGGGCATCTCCTTACAGTACGGCCGCAACGCCGGGGCCTGGTCCACACGGGCCTCCGGACGTCCGCTTCGTACCCACTTCGGAGACAACGTGTCGGCCCTACTTCAACTGTCCAGGCTGATCGACCGGCTCAATGAGCTGGTCGGTCGCAGCGTTTCCTGGCTCGTGCTGGCGGCGGTGTTGATCAGCGCGATCAATGCCGCCGTGCGCAAGGCGTTCAACACCAGTTCGAATGCCTTCCTCGAGATCCAGTGGTACCTGTTCGCCGCCGTGTTCCTGCTCGCCGCGGGCTACACGATGCTGCGCCAGGAGCACGTGAAGATCGACGTGATCCTGAGCCGCTTCAGCAAGCGCACGCAGATCAAGATCGAGATCTTCGGCATCATCGCCTTCCTCTTCCCCTTCGTCCTCGCGGTGGTCACCCTGGTGCTGCCGCTGGTGAAGCAGGCCTACGTGTCCGGCGAGATGTCGTCGAACGCCGGCGGCCTGATCCGCTGGCCCGTGTACGCGCTGGTGCCGCTGGGATTCACCCTGCTGGGTCTTCAGGGCGTGTCCGAGCTGATCAAGCGCATCGGCTTCCTGATGGGCCTGTGCGACGACCCGACCAAGAAGCAGCAGGCCAAGTCCGCTGAAGAAGAACTGGCGGAGGCCATCCTGGCCGCCGAGGGAGCGAAGAAATGATGGAGTTCCTCTCCGCCTACATGGCGCCGATCATGTTCGGCGGCCTGATCGTCTTCCTGCTGATGGGCTTCTCGGTGGCGTTCTCGCTCGCCGCGTGCGGCCTGCTGTTCGGCTTCATCGGCATCGAGCTGGGCCTGCTGCCCGCCTCGCTGATGCAGGCGCTGCCGCTGCGTGTCTTCGGCATCATGCAGAACGACACGCTGCTGGCGATCCCGTTCTTCACCTTCATGGGCCTGATCCTCGAGCGGTCGGGCATGGCGGAAGACCTGCTGGACACCATCGGCCAGCTCTTCGGCCCCATCCGCGGCGGCCTGGCCTTCGCGGTGATCCTGGTGGGCGCGATGCTCGCGGCCACCACCGGCGTGGTGGCTGCGTCGGTGATCTCCATGGGCCTGATCTCGCTGCCCATCATGCTGCGCTACGGCTACGACCGGCGCGTGGCCAGCGGCGTGATCGCGGCTTCGGGCACGCTGGCGCAGATCATTCCGCCTTCGCTGGTGCTGATCATCATGGCCGACCAGCTCGGCAAGAGCGTGGGCGACCTGTACAAGGGCGCCTTCATTCCCGGCTTCGTGCTGACCGGCCTGTACATCGGCTTCATCGTGCTGGTGGCGATCTTCCGCCCGTCGTTCGCCCCGGCCCTGCCGCCGGAAGCGCGCACCATCCGTGAACCCGACGGCTCCCCGGGCCTGCGTTCGCTGGGCGTGCTGTTCCTGGTGTCGGTCGGCGCGGCCATCGCGTTCGCCAAGACCCGCCCCGACACCACGCCGACCGACGAGCTGATCGTCGTCTCGATGATCGTCGGCGTCGGTGTCGCGTTCTTCCTGTCGGTGATCAACAAGGTCTTCAAGCTGGGCCTGCTGTCGAAGATGGCCGAGCGCGTCACCTTCGTGCTGATCCCGCCGCTGGCGCTGATCTTCCTGGTGCTGGGCACCATCTTCCTCGGCATCGCGACGCCGACCGAAGGCGGTGCGATGGGCGCGGTGGGCGCGCTGGTGATGGCCATCAGCCGCCGCCGGCTGGACATGAAGCTGATGCGCCAGGCCATGGACTCGACGATGAAGCTGTCGTGCTTCGTGGTCTTCATCCTGCTGGGCTCGACGGTGTTCAGCCTGTCGTTCCAGGGCGTGGACGGCCCGAAGTGGGTGGAGCACCTGCTGACCAGCCTGCCCGGCGGCCAGCTCGGCTTCCTCATCGTCGTCAACATCCTGATCTTCGTCCTGGCCTTCTTCCTGGACTTCTTCGAGCTGTCCTTCATCGTCATCCCGCTGCTGGGACCGGTGGCGGAGAAGCTGGGCATCGACCTGGTGTGGTTCGGCGTGCTGCTGGCGGTGAACATGCAGACTTCGTTCATGCACCCGCCCTTCGGCTTCGCGCTGTTCTACCTGCGCAGCGTGGCGCCGCACGACGACTACAAGGACCGCGTGACGGGCTCGACGGTCGCGAAGGTGACCACCGGCCAGATCTACTGGGGCTCGGTGCCGTTCGTGATCATCCAGATCATCATGGTCGGCCTCATCATCGCGTTCCCGAACCTGGTGTCGGGTGGCCTGGGCAAGAAGGCGGAGCTGGACACCACGAACATCAACCTCGAGGTGCAGCACGACGACACCCAGAAGGAGATGGACGCATCCAAGCTGTTCGGTTTCGACCAGCCGGCCAGCGCGCCCGAGGGTGCCAGCGCACCGTCCAAGTAATTGCTGAAAGACGCGGCCACGGCGGCACACGCCGGTGGCCGCAAGACACGGGGGCTTGCCGCAACGCAAGCCCCCTTTTCATTCCTCCCGACGTTCAGCGCTTCAGCGGCAGCGCGCTCTGCTTCAGGCTGCGCAGCACGAAGCTGGACTTGCTGTGCCGCAGCCCCGGGATCTTGTAGAGCCGCTCGCGCAGCAGGCGCTCGTAGTCGCGCGTGTCGCTGACGGCGATGCGCAGGATGTAGTCGTAGTCGCCCGAGACCAGCAGCGCCTCCAGCACCTCGGGGATGTCGGCCAGCGCACGGCCGAAGGCGAACAGCGCCTCGTCGCTGTGGCTGTCCAGCGTCACCTGCACGATCACCGTCTCCGCCAGGCCCACCGCCTGCGCATTCAGCCGCACGGTGTAGCCCTCGATCACGCCGGCCTCTTCCATGCGGCGGATGCGGGTCCAGCAGGGTGAGGCGCTCAGGCCCACCTGCTTGCTCAGGTCCTGCAGGCTGATGCGGGCATCGGTCTGCAGAACAGTGAGGATGTCGCGGTCGAGCCTGTCCAGCTTTGCTTCTGTCTTCATGGCTTCTTGCAGAAGGTTTTTCTGCATCAAGCCTACACCGCCCGGCTTTCGGAAGCACTTTCCGCGGCCGCGCCGGCACAGTGGGCGCCATGAACGCGCCCCTGCCCCTCACCGCCCTGGCCCCCAACCCGACCACTGACCGCACCGCGGACACCGGCGCCCGCCGCCTGCTGCGCACGCTGGTCGACGCGGGCGTGGACACCATCTTCGGCTACCCCGGCGGCGCCGTGCTTCCGCTCTACGACGCGCTGATCGACGAACCCCGCCTGCGCCACGTGCTGGTGCGCCACGAGCAGGCCGCCGTGCATGCGGCGGAGGGCTATGCGCGCTCCACCGGCCGCGTGGGCGTGGTGCTGGTGACCTCCGGCCCCGGCATGAGCAACACCGTCACCGGGCTGCTGGACGCGATGAGCGATTCGGTGCCGGTGCTGGTGATCAGCGGCCAGGTGGCCACGCGCGCCATCGGCACCGATGCCTTCCAGGAATGTGACGCGCTGGGCCTGTCGCGTCCGGTGACGCGCTGGAACCACCAGGTGCGCAGCGCCGCCGAGGTCGAACCGCGCGTGCGCCAGGCGCTGCAGGTCGCCGCCGGCGGCCGGCCCGGGCCGGTGCTGCTGGACATGCCGAAGGACGTGCAGCTCGCGCGCGTGCCCGCCACCGCCATGCCGCAGCCAGCACGCCCGCCGCGCACCACCGTGGCGCCGGTTCCCCAACACGAGATCGACGCGGCCATCGCGCTCATCGCCGCGGCCGAGCGCCCCGTCTTCTACGGCGGCGGCGGCCTCGTGAATGCCGGCCCCGCCGCCTGCCACGCCTTCACGCAGTTGGTCCGCTGGGCCGGCGCGCCGTGCACGCTCACGCTGCTGGGCCTGGGCGCCTTCCCGGCCTCCGACCCCGCCTTCCTCGGCATGCTGGGCATGCACGGCACGCTGGAAGCGAACCTGGCGATGCACGAGGCGGACCTGGTCGTCTGCGTCGGCGCGCGCTTCGACGACCGCGTCACCGGCCGGCTCGACGCGTTCTGCCCCGGCGCCCGGGTGATCCACCTCGACATCGACCCGACCTCGATCGACAAGGTGGTGCGCGCCGACATCGGCCTGGTGGGCGACGCCACGCTGCTGCTGCGCCGCCTGCTCGCCGCGCGGCGCGACCGCCCGGCCCTGCCGCCGCGCGCCGCCTGGTGGCAGCGCATCGCCCGCTGGCGCGCCGAGCAATCGCTGGCCTTCGACGACAGCGGCCCCGGCATCGCCCCGCAGGCACTGATGCAGCGCCTGCGCGCCGCCCTGGAAGGCCGCGACGCCATCGTCTCCACCGACGTGGGCCAGCACCAGATGTGGGCGGCCCAGCACCTGGCCTTCGATGCGCCACGCCGCTGGCTCACCTCCGGCGGCGCCGGCACCATGGGCTACGGCCTGCCCGCGGCCATCGGCGCGCAGCTGGCGCACCCGGGCGCCACCGTGGTCTGCGTCAGCGGCGATGCCTCGGTGCTGATGAACGTCCAGGAAATGGCCACCGCCGTGCAGCACGCCGCGCCGGTGAAGCTGGTGCTGTCGAACAACGGCGCGATGGGCATGGTGCGCCAGTGGCAGGAGCTGATCCACGACGGCCGCTACAGCCACAGCCGGCTGGCCGCGGCACCGGACTTCGTGGCACTGGCCAAGGCTTTTGGGTGGCAGGCGCGCCGCGTCACGCAGCGTGCCGACCTGGACGCCGCGCTGGCCGAGTGCCTGGCCACGCCCGGCCCCTTCCTGCTCGACGCGGTGGTGGAACCCACCGAGAACTGCTTCCCGATGATCCCGGCCGGTGCCGGCCACCACGAGGTGTGGCTGGGGCCTGGCCGCGTCTTTCGCGAGTCATGAACAATCCAGCGCGGAGAGACGGGATCCACGCGCCGCCCTAAGCCGGCAGCTTGAACGCGCCCACCAGCGTCTCCAGCCGATGCGCCTGGTCGCGCAGGCCGCTGGCCGCGGCGGCCGTTTCCTGCACCAGCGCCGAGTTCTGCTGCGTCAGCCGGTCCAGCTGCATCACCGCGTCGTTGACGCGCGCCATCTCGCGGCTCTGGCCCGACACCGCGTCCGCCACGCCCTGCATCGCGCCCGACACGGCGCGCGCGGTGTCCACCACCTTGTTCATCGTGCTGCCGGCCTGGCGCGACTGGTCGGTGCCCTGTCGCACCTGCTGCGCCGCCTGGTCCACCAGCGCCTTGATCTGCTGGGCCGACTCGGCCACCCGCAGCGACAGCGTGCGCACCTCCTGCGCTACCACGGCAAAGCCGCGGCCCTGGTCGCCGGCGCGGGCCGCTTCCACGCCCGCGTTCAGCGCCAGGATGTTCGTGCGGCGGGCGATGCCGTCCACCACGTCGACGATCTCGGCGATGCGGCGCGACGAGGCCGCGATCTCGCTCATCAACCCCTCCACCGCGGTGACCGTGCGCCCGCCGCTCACCGTGACCTCGGCCGCCTGCACCGCCAGCTGGCCGGCCTGCTGCGCGCTGCGGGCGCTGTCCATCAGCTGGTCGGTCAGCGTGGCCATGCCGCTGGCCGCGGCTTCCAGACCGGAGGCGGTGTGCTCGGTGCGCTGCGACAGGTCCAGGTTGCCCGCCGCGATCTCGTTCGACGCGGTGCTGACGAACTGCGCCGTTTCCCGGATGGCGCTGACCATGCCGCGCAGGCCGTCCTGCATGGCCGCCAGCGTGCGCAGCAGCTCGCCGGTCTCGTCGCGGCCTTGGTCGAGGATGTCCACCGACAGCTCGCCACGCGCGATGCGGGCCGCCACCTCGCGCGAGCGGACCAGCGGCACCAGGATGGACCGCAGGGTCGCCCACATCAGCGGCAGCAGCAGCGCGATGGCCAGCGGCGCCAGGATGGCCAGCGCGCGGCTGCTGGCGGCATTGCGCGCGGCGATCTGGTGCGTCATGGTCTGCGTCGCGGTGTCCAGGTCGCCGCCCAGCTGGCCCAGCAGCGCCTCGGCCTGCTTCAGCTTGTCCTTCGCACCTTCCAGCGCGCGCTTGCCGGCAGCGGCCGACTGCAGCTTGCTGTCCGCGGCGGCCTTGTAGACGGGCTCCACCTGCTGGCGGTAAGCCTGCAGGCGTTCGGCCGCCTGCTGGATCACCTCAGCCCGGGCGCCCAGGCCGCTACCGCTGCCGCCCGCCAGGGCCTTCAACGGCGCCTCCGCCCGGTCCAGCAGCTGCAGCCCCGCCTCGGCATAGCGCTGCGCCTCGCTGGGCACCGAGTAGTTGATGGCCACGTCCGTCTCGTCGAAGGCCACCAGGTGCCCCAGCGCCTGCCGTGCCTGGCCCACGGCCACCACCAGCGGCAGGTGCTGCTGGGCGAAGCCCGCGAAGTCCTGCTGCGCGCGGCTGACGGCCAGGTAGCCGCCGCCGCCCAGCAGCCCCAGGGTCAGGGCCGTGAGCCCCATCGCCACGTTGACGCGGTTGCGTATCGAGACCTTGCGCAGCAGCTCCATGCTTCACCTCCGGTGATCGGAACGAACAGACAACAGCAGGCGCTTGACGCGTCTTTCACGCGTCATCACGACAGGCGCCCGACCCAACCCTGTGGCGTTCTCTCGACGCGATTTCCTTAGGCGGAGACCACGGAGACCCCGTGCCCCGTCAGCCCCAGGCTCACCGGCGCGCCCAGCGCCAGCGGTTCGCGCACCTCGGGCGAGACGACGAAGATCTCGCCCAGCGTGGTCGCGAAGGTGTATTCCATGATGCTGCCCAGGTAGGTGCGCTTGAGCAGCCGCGCCGGCAGGCCGCCGGCGGTGGCTGGCCCGATGGCCCAGGCCTCGGGCCGCACCGCCACCTTCACCTTGCCGCGCGGCAGCCCGGCACCACCGGCCAGGGCCAGCGGTCCTAACCTGGTTTGTCCGCGGCCATCGCACTCGCCGTCGAACAGCATGGCCTCGCCCATGAAGCCGGCGACGAACTCCGACGACGGCGCCTCGTACAGCTCGGCCGGCGTGCCGGACTGCGCGATGACACCCTTGTTCATCACGATGATCTGGTCGCTCACCGCCAGCGCCTCGCTCTGGTCGTGGGTGACGTAGGCCACCGTCAGCTTCAGGCGCTGCTGCAGCGCGCGGATCTCCTCGCGCATGGACCGGCGCAGCCGCGCGTCCAGGTTCGACAGCGGTTCGTCAAACAGCAGCACCGCCGGCTCCAGCGCCAGCGCCCGGGCCAGGGCCACGCGCTGCTGCTGGCCGCCGGACAACTCGCTGGGCATGCGCTCGTCCAGGCCGGCCAGGCCCACCGTGTCCAGCATGGCGCGGGCCTTGGTGCGCGCTTCGGCCTGCGGTTGGCCGGACATGCGCAGGCCGTAGCAGACGTTGGCCAGCACGTTCATGTGCGGGAACAGCGCGTAGCTCTGGAACACCAGGCTCACGTTGCGCTCGGCCGGGCCCAGCGTCGTGACGTCCTGGCCGTCGATCAGGATGCGGCCGCCGCTGGGGCTTTCCAGGCCCGCGATCATGCGCAGGGTGGTGGTCTTGCCGCAGCCCGAGGGCCCGAGGATGGTGGTGAGCGTGCCGCGCGGCACGCGGAAGCTGATGCCGTCGACGACCAGCGGCGCATCCGCATTCAGGCCATAGCGCTTGCTGACGTTCTGGAATTCAATACCGTACATGGTGAGCGTCCCTTCGAGGAGTGTTCTGGTGGCGGACCGGTTCCGTTCAGGCTTTCGCGGCCACGCCGCGCCGGCCCAGCTTGCGGTCGCCGACGATCCACTGGATCGCTGCCGTGGCCAGCGCCATCGTGATGATCAGCACCGTGCTGTAGGCCAGTGCCACGCCATAGTCGCCCTGCCCCACGCGGCCGATGATGAAGGTGGTGGCCAGCTCGGTCTCCGCGGTGACCAGGAAGATCACGGCCGACACCGTGGTCATGCTGCGCACGAAGCTGTAGACCAGCGAAGCGACCACGGCCGGCTTCAAGAGCGGCAGCACCACCGTCCACAAGGCACGCCCGGTGCTGGCCTTCAGCATCACCGCCGCCTCGTCCAGTGACTTGTCCAGCTGCTTGAAGGCCGCCGCGCCCGCGCGCACGCCCACCGGCAGGTTGCGGAACATGAAGCACATCACGATGATCAGCCCGGTGCCCGTCAGCTCGAACGGCGGCACGTTGAAGGCCAGGATGTAGCTGACGCCCAGCACCGTGCCGGGAATCGCGAAGGCCATCAGCGCGCAGAACTCGAACAGCCCCTGGCCGCGGAACTGCGTGCGCGCCAGCAGCCAGGCGATCAGGAGGCCCACCGCCGCCGTCATCGGGGCCGAGGCCGCGGCCAGGCGCACCGTGTTCCACATCGAGGTCCAGGCCGCGCCGTCCAGGTGCAAGGCGCCCTGCGACCACGACCAGCCGAACGCCGTCTGGAAGTGCGCCAGCGTGACGGTGTAGTCGCGGCCCCAGGTCTTGACGAAGCCGCCGCTGAAAGCGAACACGTAGACCACCAGCGTGAAGGCCAGCCACGGCACGGTGATGGCCAGGGCCACCTGCCGCAGGCGCGTGGGCAGCCGCATCGACACACCGGCGTCCCCCTTGCCGGACACGGTGGTGTATTGCTTCTTGCCCAGCACGCCGCGCTGGATGGCGAACACGCCGAGCGCGAACAAGGTCAGGATCCACGCCAGCGTGGCGGCGCGGCCCTGGTCGAACTGCGCGCCGACGATGGCGAAGAAGATCTCGGTCGACAGCACCGAGAACTGCCCGCCGACCACGATGGGGTTGCCGAAGTCGGCAATGCTCTCGATGAAGCCGACCAGGAAGGCGTTGGCAAGGCCCGGGCGGATCAGCGGGAAGGTGACCTGCCAGAAGGTGCGCGAGACATCGGCGCGCAGCGTCTGCGAGGCTTCTTCCAGCGACGGGCTCACGCCCTGCACCACGCTGCGCATGATCATGAAGGCGATGGGCGTGAAGGCGAACATCTGCGCCAGCCACACACCGAAGGCCCCGTAGAACCAGCGCCCCGGCGGGATGCCGAAGGCCCATTCCAGGAACTGGTTGACCAGGCCCGCGCGGCCGAACAGCAGGATCAGCCCGAGGCCCACGACGAAGGGCGGCGTGATGATGGGCAGCGGCGCCAGCACGCGCAGCACCTTGCGCACGCGCGAGTCGCTGCGGTCCTCGATGAGCGCCAGCAAGGTGCCCAGCGCGGTGGTGCCTGCGCCCGTCAGGATGGCCAGCATCAGCGTGTTCCAGGCCACGCCGCAGCGGGCGCTGGACGACAGGCAGCTCAGGCCCCAGATGCGCTCGTTGGCGATGCGGGCCCAGGCCGCGGCGAGGTTCAGGTGCCCGGCGTCGTCGAGGAAGGCGCCCGACAGCGCCTGCGCCACCGGGTAGGCCACGAACACCAGCAGCAGGCTGCCGCTGCCCACCACCGCCGCCGCGACGAAGAGGTCGCCATGGAAGGCCCCGCGCCGCGCCACGCCGAACGCCCCCAGCACCAGCAGCGCCGCCAGCACCAGCGTGGCCCCCACGCCGAAGCCCGGCTGCCCCTGCGTGCCGCGCCACAGGTCCAGCGCCGAGCCATTCGCGCCGACGACGAAGCCCTGCGCCAGCAGCAGGGCCGCGCCGCCGAAGCCCGCGGCCATCAGCCAGCGGCCCTGGTGGCGCGACGGTGCCCGCATGGCGCACCAGAAGGCCAGCACCAGGCCCAGCGCCGCGCCGGCCAGCCAGGGCCGGCGGTGCAGGATCACCTGCCACATGGCGGACGAACTGTCATGCCCGCCAATCAGCTCGGCCAGTCCACGCAGGGCCAGCGCGCCATCGGGCAGCGCATGCCAGGGCAGCGCCACGAAGGCGATCAGTCCGAGCAGGGACCAGCCTGCGATCGGGATGTTGTTTCTCAGGTTCATCGGGCAGCGTCCATGGTCGGGCGTCGTCGGGTCGTGCGGGCTCAGGAAAACACGGGGTTCAGCGCGGCAGCGAGTTGACGTCGCGCTCCCAGCGCTCGATCAGCCGCTTGCGCTCGGCCGACTTGCCGTACTTGGCGTAGTCGTAGCTGATGAACTTGATCTTGCGGAAGTCGGGGATGCGGCTGTCCAGCGGCGTGGCCTTGTTCGACGGCAGCTGGAACTGCTTGCCGAGCACCGCCAGCTGCTGGGCGGCGGGCGACAGCGCCCATTCATAGAACTTCTTGGCGTTCTCGGCGTTGCGCGAGCCCTTGACGATGGACATGGAGCCGATTTCCGCGCCGGTGCCTTCGCAGGGCGTGGACGTCGCGACGGGGAAGCCCTGCATCTGCTCGCCCGGCGCGTCGTGCACGAAGCTGATGGACACCGCCGTCTCGCCGCGCGCCGCGGCCTTGATCGGGCCCGAGCCGGAACGCGTGTACTGGCTGATGTTCTTGTGCAGGCCCTTCATGTACTCGAAGGCCTTGTCCTCGCCCATCAGCTGCACCAGCGTGGCCACCATGGTGTAGGCGGTGCCCGAGCTGTTCGGGTTCGAGACCTGGATCTCGCCCTTCAGCGTGCCCTCCAGCAGGTCCTTCCAGCACTTCGGCGCGGCCAGCTTCTTCTTCGCCAGCAGCTCGGTGTTGAAGCCGAAGCCCAGCGGCCCCGAGTACACGCCCACCGTGCGCCAGCCCGACTGCTGGGCCTGCGCCTGCGCCCACGGGTGCAGCTGCGGCAGGCTGGGCGACTTGTATTCCAGGGTCAGGTCCAGCTCGGCGGCCTGCATGTGCGGATCGCCGGTGCCGCCGAACCACACGTCGGTCTTCGGGTTGGACTTCTCGGCGATCAGCTGCGCCAGCGCCTCGCCGGTGCTGCGCTTGACCATGTTCACCTTGATGCCGCTGCTCTTGGCGAAGGCGGTGGTCATCACGGTGCACCACTCGTCCTGCACCGAGCAGATCAGGTTGAGCGCGCCGCCATCCTGCGCGTGGGCCGAGGCCGCCAGTGCGGCCAGCGCGACGGCGGTGAGGGCGTGGATCTTCTTCATCGTTGCTTGCTCCTGCATGAAACCGTTGATGTCGGGCAACAGCAGCCCCGCGCCGGCCGCGGGCGGCCGTCGAAATATCAGTTGAAAGGCGCGGGCCCGGGGCCCGCTTCCGGCGGTCTTAAGGCGGCTGATGCCAGGCGACGACGGCATCCACGCCGATCACCTGCCCGCCCTCGGTGCGGTTGAACAGCTCCACCGACGCGCCCATCGACTGGGCGATCTGCCGGCAGATGGACAGCCCCAGGCCGATGCCGCCCTGGCTGGCCGAGAAGGGGTGGAAGAGGCGCGGCCGCACCTCGTCGTCGATGCCCGGGCCTTCGTCCCAGACGATCATTTCGTAGCGCTGCGCGCCCGCCCGCAGCACGATGCCCACGCGCCCGGCCGGTGGGGCGTGGTGGACGGCGTTGGCCAGCAGGTTGCGCACCAGCTCGCCCAGCATGGTCGCGTCCGCCGGCACGGTGAAGTCGGCGTCGTCCAGCGAGAAGTCGATGCGCTTGGCGGCGATCAGCGGCGAGATCTCGTACACCGCCTCGATCGCCACCGGGCGCACCGCCATCGGCTTCAGCTCGCCCTGGCGCTTCAGCTGCTCCAGCTTGGTCAGGCTCAGCAGCTGGTTGGCCAGGCCCGCGGCACGGTCCACCGTGTGCAGCATCTGCGGCAGCACGTCTTCGGGCGCTGAATCGCCGGCCATCGCGGCCTGCAGCTGCGTGCGCAGCACGGCCATCGGCGTGCGCAGCTGGTGCGAGGCATCGGCCAGGAAGCGCCGCTGCTCGTCCACCCACTGGTGCTCGGCGCGGTACAGCTCCTGCACGCGCTCGACCAGCGGTTTCAGCTCGGTGGGCACGTCATAACGTGTGTTTGACTCGGCCGGCGCGTCCAGCGCGCCGCGCGCCTGGGCGATCCACGACAGCGTGCCGCCGATGCCCAGCAGCATCAACCCGGCCACCGCGGTCGCGGCGACGTACAGCGGCTGCAGTGCGGGCCACAGGGCATCCCAGCCGGGCACCCGTTCGGCCAGCGGCGCCGCCGCCTGCACGATGACGGGCGCGCCCGCACCGTCGCCCGTGACATGCCGGCGCGCCGCGGCCACCCGCACCAGCACCCCGCGCAGGTGGCTGACGTAGAGATCCGGCGTGCCGTCCGCCGCCAGGGCCTTGGGCCAGGGGCATGCGGGCAGGCCCTGGTCGCCGGCCAGCCAGTCAGCCGCCATGGTGCTCACCCGGAAGGTGACGCGGCGCGGCACGTCCGCGCCGGTCGGCCGTGCGGCCACATAGGCCGGTGCGTCGACCAGCAGCGTGCGCTCTTCCAGCACCGACTGCACCAGCGTGGCCAGCGCGGTGGCCAGCCGTTCGTCCTGGGCCTGCGCCAGGCGCAGGTGCACCACCACCGCCTGCCACAGCGTGACGGACGCCACGACCAGCAGCAGCCCACCCAGCAGCCAAAGCAGCAGGAAGCGGCGCAGCGAGCCTGCGAAGAGAAAGCGCCGTGCCCATTGCTTCACCTCGTCGCCCGTTGGGAGGCGGCGCTGCTGGCGTCGTCGCACAACAAATAACCGACGCCGCGCAGCGTCAGGATCTCCACCTTGGTGGCGGTCAGCTTCTTGCGCAGGCGGTGCACCAGCACCTCGATGGCATCGGCATGCACCGCGTCTTCGCCGCCGAAGACGGCCAGGCGCAGCTTCTCCTTCGGCACCACGCGGTCCACCGAGGCCATCAGCGACTTCAGCAGCTCGCCCTCGCGCGGGGACAGCTCCAGCGGCACGGCATTGCAATAGAAGGCGCCGGTGGAGGCGTCGTAGCGCAGCAGGCCGCAGCGCAGGTCGCCGTCGCGGCCCACGCGGCGGGTCAGCGCCTGCAGGCGGGCGATGAGCTCTTCCAGGTCGAAGGGCTTGGCCAGGTAGTCGTCGGCGCCGGCATTCAGGCCCACGATGCGCTCGCCCACCGCGCCGCGGGCGGTCAGCACCAGCACCGGCGTGCGGTTCTCGTCGTCGCGCAGGCGGCGCAGCAGTTCCAGCCCGTCCAGGCTGGGCAGCGTGAGGTCGAGCACGACCACATCGAACGGCCGCTTGCGCAGCAGCGTCAATGCCTCGATTCCGTCGGCACAGCAGAGCACCTCGTAGCCGCGTTGCAGCAGGCTCTTGCTCAGGATGCCGGACAGATCGAAATCGTCCTCGACCAACAGCAGCTTCATGGTGAGGGATCGTGCCACCGGACACCCGGGCCGGCTACGGGAGTAGCACCACACGGCCGTGAAAGGGAGCCGAAAGGGACGCGCGGCTTTCAGTTCGATTGCAGGGGCCGGCGGGGTTGATACGCTGTTGAATCAACGCGTGTATCACCGATACATTGACGCCGTGCCTGCAGTCCTGCGGCACGCATCCCGCGGCCCCGAGGGACCCGGGATCCGAAGCCACCCTCCATCGATACCGAGGAAGACACACGATGAAAATCAACACCGCCCCCCGGCGCCTGCCCGCCCTGCTCCCGCTCGCCATCGGCTGCGCGCTGCTGGCGGGCTCGCTGGGCGCGCAAGCCCAGGTCACGCTGTACGGGCGCGCGAACATCGATTTCGAGAAGGTCAGCCTGGGCGGCACGCCCGCGGCCGATGCCTTTGGCGGCAATCAGCGCGTGTCGAGCAATTCATCACGCTTCGGCATCCGCGTGGCCAAGCCCTACGCCGGCCTGAATTGGATTGCGCAATTGGAATCCGGTGTCGATTGGAGTGCCGGCGGCGACACGCTGGCGGGCCGCGACACCTTCGCCGGTGTCGAAGGCGGCTTCGGCAAGCTGCGCATCGGCAAGATGGACACGCCCTTCAAGGACATGGGCGGATACACCGACCGCTTCAAGGGCACCGGCCTGCAGGACGACGGCTCCCTGGCCGTGCTGGGCGGCGGCAACAACGGCTTCGGCCGCCGCCAGAACAACTCGCTGCGCTACGACTCGCCCAGCTTCGGCGGCTTCAAGCTCGGCCTGCAATACGGGCTGGACAACGAGGACCGCAAGTCGTCCGAGCAGCGCAAGCTGCTGAGCCTCATCGGCGAATTCCACCGCGACAAGCTGAAGACCGCGCTGGCCTACGAGCAGCACAAGAACTTCAACGTCGCCGGCAAGGACGACGACGGCTGGCGCTTCGGCCTGAACTACGACTTCGGTTTCCTGAACCTGGGCGTGGGCTACAACAAGCTCCACTACGAGCTGCCGCAAGGCACCCTCAAGCGCGACTACGCCACCGTCACCGCCGGCATCCCGGTGGGCGACGGCGTGATCAACCTGCGCTACGGCAAGGCCGGCAAGGTCACGGGCTCGGCCCCCGCCAGCGCGAGCATCGCCGGCTCGGACGGCACCACCCTGGTCACCGGCAGGAACACCGGCGCCAACCAGTTCACCGTGGGCTACGAGCACAACATCGCCAAGGGCGCGCAGGTGTACGGCTACTGGACCAAGGTGACCAACCAGGCCAATGCCAACTACCGCTTCGGCGTGAACGCCCTCACCGTCGCCGCGGCCGACCGCGGGGCCGACGTGTCCGGCTTCGTGCTGGGCATCTCCTACGACTTCTGAAGAAGGACTGAACGCCATGACGCCGACCGAAACGCCAGCCGCCGTACATCGCCCCTGGGGCCATTTCGAAGTGCTCGCCGACCAGTCGGCGCTGAAGCTCAAGCGCATCGTCGTGCAGCCGGGCGGTCGCCTGTCGCTGCAGCGGCACCGGCTGCGGCACGAACACTGGTTCGTGGTCGAGGGCCTGGCCGAGGTCGAGATCGACACCACGCTGTGCTCGCTGGGCCCGGGCCAGTCGGTCAACATTCCGCTCGGGGCATGGCACCGGCTGGCCAACATCGGCGAGCGGCCGGTGGTGATGATCGAGATCCAGACCGGGAGCTATTTCGGCGAGGACGACATCGAACGCGCGGCCGATGACTATGGGCGTCATCTCGCGGCGCAGGCTTCATGAGGCCGCGGCGCGTGCTGCTGGGCGCGGCGCTGGGGGGCCTGGCGGGCTTGGCGCTGGGCCCCGCCCTGGGCGCCACGGCCACGGCGGCTTCCGCGCCGGCGCCCTCGGCACCGCAGCCCCGCAGCGGCGAAGAGCCACTGGTCTTCGGCCTCATCACCCCACGCGATTCCGACAAGGTGCTGGCCGCCTGGACCCCCTTCCTGCAGCGGCTGGCGCGCAGCATCGGCCGGGAGATCCGCGCCTGGCCGACGACGAACGGCGACATGGTCGAGGCCTTCCGCCGGGGCAAGGTCGACCTGGCCTGGGTGGGCAACGCGCCCGCGCTGGAGATCGTCGAGAGCGGGACCGGCGAAGTCTTCGCGCAGCTGGTCACCGCCGAAGGCCGCACCGGCTACCAGTCCATCCTCGTCACCCACAAGGACAGCCCGCTGCAGACGCTGGAACAGGCCCAGCAGGCCGAACGCAGGCTGGTCTTCGGCGACGGCGAGCTCAAGAGCACGTCCGGCCACCTGGTGCCGCTGTACTACGCCTTCGTCAAGCGCGGCATCAACGACCCCAAGGCGCTGTACCGCGAGGTACGCCACAGCAGCCACCGCGCCAACCTGGCGATGGCGGCCCGGCGCGAGGTGGACTTCGCCACCGCCAACAACGTCGAGCTGGAGCTCTTCACCGCGGAGAACCCGGCCCTGGGCAAGGAGCTGCGGGTGATCTGGAGCTCGCCCGACATCCCGCAGTCGCCGCTGGTGTGGCGCCTGTCGCTGCCGGCCGGCCTGCGCCAGCGCATCCAGGAGGCGGTGGTCAACTTCGGGCAGGACCCGGCCGAGCGCGCCATCCTGCGTGGCGTCAACGACCTCTCGGGGTTTCGCAAGTCGCGCAACCGCCAGCTGGTCACCGTCGCCGACATCGAGATGTTCGCCGCCTGGCAGCACGTCAACAACAGCAGCACGCTGAGCCCGGCCGAAAAGCTCGAGCGCATCGCGCAGATCAGCAAGCGTGCCTCGCGGCTGGAGCTGCGCCTGAAACAGGAACCCAGCCTGCGGTGAATCCGAACTCGGGTGCGCTAACAGTCAAAAGGCTGCGCACCTCGGAGCCAGGGAGGCCCCGATGAGCAGCATCAAAGCCCCGCGTGTGCCAGCCGTGGCCGCCGCGCTGTGCGCCGCGGCGATCGGCCTGGCGGTGGCCATCGGCGCCGTGTCCAGCGGCCACATGGGCGAACCGGCCCACGCCGGCGCCGCGGCCGTGCCGCGCCTGGCCGCGCAGTTCGACCTGCCGCGCGAACAGCTCGACCGCTTCGGCGCCTTCGTGCCGCGGCGCCCGCTGCCCGACGAACCGCGGCAGGCGCCGGCGACCTGCGACTGGATCAGTGAGCCGATCAGCCTGGATGCGTCCATGGACCCGCGCGCGATCACCACGACCATCAGCGTCACCATCGACGGCCAGGCGGTGGCCGACGGTGCGGTGAGCGTGGCGCTGAACGCCGGCTGGCGCACGCCGGACGGCGAACGCCTGCTGCTGAACCTGCCCGAAGCGCGGGAACCGGTGGCCGAGGCCCGGCAGCCGGTTCGGCTGGTGCTGACGTCTCCGCCGCTGCAGCTGCCCGCGGCCAGCACCGACCTGATGCTGGCCCTGGTTGGCGCGCAGAACCTGCGCTTCGATCGCGTGCGCGTACAGGTGTGGGCCGGGCCGCCGCGGTCGACCCACGGCCCCACCGCGGCCGTCGCCGCGCTGCTCCTCGGCGCGGGCGTGCTCGCCCTGTGGGCCTGGCCGCGCCGCGGCGCCGATTGAAAGCCGAACGGAACCTGGGAAAACACGCATCCGCGTTGAAACAGAATCGGCCCGTCCGCTGAATCAGCGAGTCTAGAATCGTCCGGTGCTGACCCGGACCCAGGCGCAGCTCGCGCAGCTCTCCAACGCCGAGCGGCAGGTCGGCGAATGGATCCTCGCGCACCCGCAGGAAGCGCTGCACCAGGACACCCGCACGCTCGCCGCGCAGATCGGCGTCAGCCAGCCCACGCTGGTGCGTTTCGCCCGCTCGCTCGGCTGCACCGGCTTCGATGATTTCCGCCTGCAGCTGGCGCAGGACATCGGCAGCCGCCCCCATGGCCCGCCGGTCACGCTGGCCACCATCGCCGCCAGCGCCGACCTGGACACGCTGTGCCGCAGCTTCTTCGACTACGCCATCGCGGCCATGGGCCAGGTGCGCGACCGGCTCGACCGCCCGGCACTGGCCGCGGCCGTCGCGCTGCTGGACGGGGCGCGCCAGGTGATGTTCTTCGGCTATGGCAACGCCGCCTCGGTGGCCGAGGACGCGCGCCGCCGTTTCCTGCGGCTGCAGATGCTGGTGTCCGCCGCCAGCGACCCTTCGCTGCAGGCCCTGGCCGCCGGCCAGCTGCAGCGCGGCGACGTGCTGGTGCTGGTCTCGCACACCGGCCTGGCCGCGGGCCTGGGCGAACTGGTGGCCGCCGTGCGCGGCCGCGGGGCCGGCGTGCTGGCCATCACCACCAGCCTGTCGCCCCTGGCCGGCCTGGCCGACGTCACGCTGGGCCTGGACGTGCCCGACAGCGGCGACGCGCTGACGCCCGGCACCGCGCAACTCGCGCAGCTGGCGGTGATCGACCTGCTGGCCATCGCCGTGGCCAACGCACGCGCCACCAAGGCCGCGCGCCGCGCCGCCCGCGCCTTGCCACGGCGCCAGCGGAAGACCGATCACCGGGCCTGAGCCGCTGGCGCACCGACCGTTCGACTGGACGCGATCGCCACGGCTTTCAAGCGCCTTTCGGGCACAGCGCGCGATTCCACCCTGCACACCGGGTCAATGACGCGACACCATGGTGACCATGGATGTGGTGCTGGTCGATCGCCACCGCGCGCTGGTGCAAGCGGTGCGCGACACGCTGGTGCAGGGCGACCGGCTGGTCTTCGCGAGCGAAGTGCAATTGGCCGGTGGCCACTGGTGGCCCTCCCCTGGCCACACGCGCGCCATCCTGCTGGTGGCCGATGCGCTCGATGTGGCCACCCTGCGCGCCCTGCACCGGCTGTGGATCGCCGAGCAAGGCCCGCCGTCCTACCTGCTCACCACGCCCGGCAGCCGCGGTGAACGCGTGCTGGGCGCGGTGGCCGGCCCCACGCCGCACCACCTCGGCGGTGCCGCCTGCCGCGGCGTGCGCGAGCTGACCTTGACCCATGTGCTGACGCTGGAGCGGCTCGTCCGCGGCGCCTGAGCGCTGCCGCCGCCGGCGTCCGCCGAGCCGTCACCCGGGACGCTTACTTTGAGACCCATGGGCTGGATGGCCGGAGCACTCAGGTTCCCACCACGCCCCCGTCCTTGCGCCGGATCGCCACCGTGGCCGAGCGGGGCCGCCCACCGCCGCCGGGCCAGCTGGAAAAGCGCGTCGGGTTCTCGGGGTCGCTGATCTCGGCCGGCGTCTCGCCGGGGTGCTGGATGTTGACGAACATGGTGCGGCCGTCGGGCGTGGCGGTGCCGCCGGTCAGCTCGCAGCCGACCGGGCCGGTGAGGAAGCGCCGCACCTCGCCCGTCCTGGGGTCCGCCGCCAGCAGCGCGTTGTTGCCCAGCCGCGCGGCGTCGCCGCGGTGCATCTGCGTGGGCGACATGTCGGTGTCCACCCACAGCACGCCGCGACCGTCGATCCACAGGCCGTCGGGGCAGGCAAAGGCGTCGCCCTTCAAGGTGCCACGCGCCTCGGCACGCTCGTTCTGCGCATCGCCGGCCAGCAGGAAGTGCTGCCACGCAAAAGACGCGGCATCGAAGTCGCCGTCCTCGCGCCAGCGGATCACGTGGCCCATGGTGTTGTTGGCGCGTGGGTTGGCCGCGTCCACGCCGGGCTTGCCCGCGGCGCCGCGCTCGCGGTTGTTGGTGAGCGAGCAGTAGACCTCGCCGGTGCGCTGGTCCAGCGCCACCCATTCGGGCCGGTCCATCTTCGTCGCACCCAGCGCATCGGCGGCCTGGCGGGTCTTGACCAGCACCTCGCCCTGGTCGGCGAAGCCCTTGGCCGCCGTCAGCGGCCCCTGGCCGTGCACCAGCGGCAGCCAGCGGCCGCGGCCGTCGGCGTCGAAGCGCGCCACGTACAGCGTGCCGTGGTCCAGCAGCGTGGCATTGGCCTTGGCGCCGCCCGGCTTCACCGCGTCGCGGCTGACGAACTTGTAGATGTACTCGAAGCGCGCGTCCTCGCCGGAGTAGACGACGGCGCGGCGATCGCGCGTCAGGGCCACGGTGGCGCCTTCGTGCGCGGCGCGGCCCATGGCGCTGCGCTTCACCGGCACGGAGGCGGGGTCGAAGGGATCGATCTCCACGATCCAGCCGAAGCGGTTCGGCTCGTTCGGGTGCTTCGTCGCGTCGAAGCGTTCGTCATGCTCGTGCCAGCGCGAGCCCTCGCCCTTCTCCAGTCCCCAACGCGCATGGTGGGCGTCCGGCTCGCGCGACAGCGCGAAGTACCAGTACCAGTTCTCCTCGCCGGTCAGGTAGGTGCCCCAGGGCGTGATGCCGCTGGCGCAGTTGTTCAGCGTGCCCAGCACGCGGCGGCCGGTGGGGTCGGCCGCCGTCTTCATCAGCGCGTGGCCGGCGGCCGGTCCCTGCACCACCATCGGCGTGGCGGCGGTGATGCGGCGCGCATAACGCGAAGGACGCACGGCCATCCACTGCCCGTCCTTCAGCGCGATCTCGCTCACCGAGACGCCATGCGCCGCCTGCGCCTTGCGCACCTTGTCGGCGTTCCAGGTCTTGTCGCCGTCGGGGTACAGCAGGCCGTAGTCCACGTACTCGTGGTTCATCACCAGCAGGCCGCGCTGCGATCCGTCGAGCGGGAAGTAGTGCAGGCCGTCGTGGTGCATGCCCATCTGCGCCTCCTGCTCGGCACCGGTGTTGGACGCATCGGGCCGGAAGGCCGGCATGCGGCCGGCGATGCCCACCGGATCGCCCCAGGGCAGCAGCGGCTGCGCGGTGTAGCCCTCGGGCACCACCACCGCGTCGGCGCGGGAGGCCGGCACGGGCTTGAAGCCCAGCAGCGGCGGCGCGGCGTCGTTGTTCGCCGCGGCCGGCAGGCTGTCGTCAGCCGGCGCGGCCTGCGCAGCCAGCGGCGCCAGCAGGCCGCCCAGCGTGGCGCCCAGGCCGCCTTGCAGCAGCGTGCGGCGCGCGGGATCGGAGAGGTCGTGGATGCTGGGGTTGGAGGAGCGGTTGCTGTCCTCCATCGAGGCAAAGTCCTTGGGCATGGGCGCGCGGCGGAGCGGGGAAACCGGGCATGGTGCCAGAGCGGCCCACCAGGCCGCGCACGCCCGTCGCCAGCAGCCGGGGGCCTCGTCGGGGTACAGCCCCCGCACGCGGGCGCAAAGCCGCGCCAGGCCCAGCCCCGCGGCGAATGTCGGCCGAGGCCATGGTCTCGTGCATGCCGGTGGCGGCCAGGCGCGTGCCGATCAGCCCGCCGACGGCGCCGGCGCCGACGACGCAGATGCGCTCCGGTGGCCGCTCAGTTGTGGATATAGCGCTCGAACACGGGGCTGAAATCCCGGCGGTGGAAGCGGTCGAGCACGGTGCTGTTCACGGTGTTGACCAGCGCGTTGTAGTTCTGCGTGATCTGGTCGTCGCTCTGGATGGCGCTGACCTTGTACATCGAGCCGATCACGTCCAGGCACTGCAGCGCATGGGTGCGGGCCAGCTCGTCGCGCACCTGCATCTTGCCGATGGTGATCAGCGCCTTGTAGATGTCCTTCAGCGGCTCGATGAAGTTCTTGCGCACGTCGATGCTGAAGGCCGTGTCGCCGATGACGAACTTCAACTCGACGTCCATGTCGATGGTGCCGGCCGTCTCGATGGTGACGTGGCTGATGTGCGAGGTGGAATAGTCGTAGCGCTTGATGCTGCGCTTGGACGAGATGGCCGAATCACCATCGACGTGGATCAGGCCGAGGTTGGTGAAGCAGTACTCGTCCTTCTTGGACTTGATGAGGAAGAAGATCTTCTCGCCGTCCTCGTTGAAGAGGTAATCGTCGGCATCGACCTTGTTGAAATCGCTCGGCGGGACGATGACGCCGATGTCGCTCAGGCCGAGTGCTTCGGAGGCGAGCTTCTTGAACATGACCGGTCCTTCGTGGGGAATGAAACGAAGGCCGGACGATAGCGCCGCAGGAGGCCCGGCGGGAGTCCCTGGCGGCCTCTGCATGACCAAAGAAACCATCGAAACCGCTGCAACGCAGCAGCGGTTTCGTGCCAGGGCCATGAGCGGCTAGACGCGGCCCGACACCGGAATGCCCGCGCCGGTGATGGCGCGCGCGCCATCGGACAGCAGGAAGGCGATGACGTCGGCCAATGCCTCGGCCGTGACCCAGCGCGTGAAGTCGGCGTCCGGCATGTCGCGGCGGTTGGCCGGCGTGTCGATGATGGACGGCAGCACCGCGTTCACGGTGATGCCCTGGTCCTTGCATTCCTCGGCCAACGCCTCGGTCATGCGCAGCACGCCGGCCTTGGACGCCGCATAGGCGCCCATGCCCATCCCTGCTTTCGCGGCTGCGCCGGCGCCGACGTTGACGATGCGCCCGCCACCCGCGGCCTGCAGTGCGGGCAGCACCGCACGGCAGGCGTGCAACGCCGTCAGCACGTTGATCGAGAACATCGCCTGCCAGGTGGCGGGGTCGCCACCGGCGATGGTTTCCCAGCGGAAACCGCCCGCCACGTTGACCAGGCCCTGCACGCCGCCGAAATGCTCGCGCACGCGGGCCACGGCGGCTTCCGCGCCTTCGGCGCGGCTCAGGTCGGCCGCGGGCAGCAGCAGGTGGTCGGTGCCGAAGGACTCGGCCAGGCCGGCGGGCGCGGTGGGGGCCGCGTCGACCAGGGCGACGCGGTGGCCGCCCTTGGCCAGCGTGCGGGCCACCACCTGGCCCAGGGCGCCGAAGGCGCCAGTGACGATGAAGGTGCTCATGAAACGATCCTTGAAAGGGGTCGGCGCGCGCGGTCCTGTCGCGCGCTGCCAGAAGGCCGGGATGATGCCGCAACGGCCTGCCGCCGCCGCGGTCTTTGGACCCCTCATGACAATGGTGCGATGACCTCCACCACCACCCCGCTCCCGCTGCGCCCGCTCGGCCGTTCCGGCCTGCAGGTCGCCCCGCTCGCCTTCGGCGGCAACGTCTTCGGCTGGACGGCCGACGAGGCCACCTCGTTCTCGCTGCTCGACGCCTTCGTCGACGCCGGCTTCAACCTCATCGACACCGCCGACGTCTATTCGCGCTGGGTACCGGGCCACGCCGGTGGCGAATCGGAAGCGGTGATCGGCCGCTGGCTCAAGGCCAGCGGCAAGCGCGACCGCATCGTGCTGGCGACCAAGGTGGGCAAGGAGATGGGCGAGGGCAAGGTCGGCCTCTCCCGCCGCTACATCCGCCAGGCGGTCGAGGATTCCCTGAAGCGCCTGCAGACCGATCGCATCGACCTCTACCAATCGCACGACGACGACACGGCCACCCCGCTGGAAGAGACGCTGGCCGCCTTCGGCGAGCTGATCGCCGAAGGCAAGGTGCGCGCGATCGGTGCCTCGAACTACACGGCGCCGCGCCTGGCCGAGGCGCTGGCGACGAGCGAACGCCTGGGCCTGCCGCGCTACGAGACGCTGCAGCCGCTCTACAACCTGGTGGACCGCGCCGCGTACGAGGCCGAGTTGCAGCCGCTGTGCCTGCAGCACGGCCTCGGCGTCATCAACTTCTTCGGCCTGGCGCGCGGCTTCCTGACCGGCAAGTACCGCAGCGAAGCCGACCTGGCGCAGAGCCCGCGCGGCGCCGGCGTGAAGGCGGCCTGCTTCAACGAGCGCGGCTGGCGCGTGCTGGCGGCGCTGGACGCGGTGGCCGGACGAACCGGCGCCACGCCCGCCCAGGTGGCACTCGCCTGGCAGATGGCGCAGCCGGGCATCACGGCGCCGATTGCCAGCGCGACGTCGGTGAAGCAATGGGCGGAACTGGCGCCGGCTGCGACGCTGCAATTGGACGCCGAGGCGCTGCGCACGCTCACCGACGCCAGCACCTGGCGCTGAACGCCGCGGCGCCTGGCGCTGAACGCCGCCGGCGACTGGCGCTGAATAACCGCGGCACCTGGC
>CBIHPZ010000004.1:0-25702 GCA_966211865.1 uncultured Aquabacterium sp. | reverse complement strand
CGATCGCGCGGGCGCTGGTGTCCCAGCCCGCCTGCGTGCTGGCCGACGAGCCCACCGGCAACCTCGACCGCGGCACCGCCGATGCGGTGTTCGCACTGATGCTGTCGCTGGCGCGCGAACGCGGCACCGCCTTCGTGCTGGTGACGCACGACCCCGCGCTGGCGGCGCGCTGCGACCGGGCGCTGAAGCTGGAGCAGGGGCGCTTGGTGGATTGACGCCACAAGGGCGCGACACGCGGCGGCCAGCGTGGCGCTGGCCCGCGACGCAAGTCCCTTTCTCGTCCCGTGCCGTGCAAAGGTCACGATCCAGTGGCCCTTGAACGGCTCAGGAACGAAAACGCGAGCTTCGGAATGAATTGATCAGCCTTTTGTCATGACTCGCATGCGGCGAGTGCGGAGCATGAGCCGTCCGACAGTTGGGTCGGCCAAGCACCAAGCGTTGCATCGAAAGGGTTCAGCACCATGACATCTCGCGACCGTTCGCCCAGGACTTCCGTCTCCCAGCGGCTTTTCGGCCTGATTCTCGGAAGCCTGCTGCTCGCCAATGGCGCGCCGGTGCTGGCTGCGACCGGCGATGGCAGCCTGAGCGACCCCAACCTCCGCTTCGTCGGCCGCTGGGACAAGAGCAACAGCAGCGTCTATACGAGCAATTGGGGCGGCGCCTACGTCAGCACGAAGTTCACCGGAAAGAACATCACGGTGAAGCTCGCCAGCCCGGCGAACTTCGACTACTTCATCGACGGGGTGTGGCAGCCCTACTGGACCTGGGGCGGCAACACCAGCGTCACCCTGTCCGCGCCAAGCAGCGGGACGCACACGCTGCAAATCGCGAGCCGATGGGAAGACCGGAAGTTGCCGATCGTCGCGCTGCAGCCCGATGCGGGCGAAAGGACGCTGCCGCCGGACCCTCGCCCGCTGGTCGAGTTCATCGGTGACTCCATCACGGCCGGATTGGGCACATCGACCGGCGCGATGAACGACTATGCGTGGCTGACTGCGGAGAAGCTGGGCGCAGACCACACCCAGATCGCCGTCTCCGGGATCACGCTGGTCAATGGCTTCCATCACCCGAACGGGCCCTGGCCCGGCATGGAGAACCTCTATTTCAAGACCCGGTCCGCCATCGATTGTGCGAACCAGGATTGCGCCGACAACCCGCTGTGGAACTTCTCGACCTACACGCCCAAGCTCATCGTCATCAACCTGGGAACGAATGACGCATTCCTTGGTGTGGCGCCGGATACCGTCCAGACCAAGTACATGAGCTTCCTCGCCGCGGTGCGGGCCAAGAACCCGAACGCGGAAATCGCGGTGCTGGGCACGTTCGGCGGCTACTACCTGAATGAGACACGGGCCGCCGTGAATGCGCGAGTGAGTGCCGGCGACACGAAGGTGCACTTCATCAACACGCAGGGCTGGCTGGCCAGTGGCGACGCCCCCGATGGCACTCATCCTTCCGACGACGGTCACGTGAAGATCACCGGCCTGCTGTTGCCACAACTGCAGCCGTACCTGAGCGGCGTCACGACGGTGAATGACACGCAATTCGCCTACGACAACGTGGCGAACTGGCCGTATGGCGGGCAGGCCGGCGCCAACCAGGGCGACAACCACTGGTCCAACGTCGCCAACGCCTATTACCAGGTGCAATTCACCGGCACCCAGGTCAACGTCTACGGCGCCCGCGCGGCATGGCACGGCATCGCCGCGATATCCGTCGACGGCGGCGCGGAGACCAGCGTCGATACCTACGCGGCCACGCGCGCGGACAACGTGCTGCTGTGGAGCAGCCCCCCGCTGGGGGCAGGCCTTCACACGCTGAAGGTGCGTGTGACGGGGGCGAAGAACCCGAGCTCGTGGGGCACTTACATCGCGGCGGACCGGGTCGACATCGTCGGCGGGGACCTGAACCTGCTGAGCAATCCAGGCTTCGAGAACGGGCTGGCCGGCTGGTATGCCTGGCCGGGCGGCGCGTGGCAGTACGCGGACAGTGCCAGCCCGAACACCGGCACGTCGCACCTGACCCACCGCAGCCCGACGGCCTACTATGGCGCGACCTACCAGCAACTGAACGGCCTGGCCAATGGGCTGTACACGCTGAAGGCCTGGGTGCGCGGCAGCGGGGGCCAGACGATGTACGTCAAGGACTTTGGCGGCACCCAGAAGGACCTGAAGCTTCCGGCCTCGAACGCGTACACGCAGGTGGTCATCAGCGACGTCAACGTGACCAACGGCCACGCCGAGATCGGGTTCTGGTCCGATGGTCCGGGCAGCGCCGTCTGGCTGAATGTCGACGACGTGAGGTTCTACAAGCAGTAGCCGGCCGTGCCGGTGGGGCGTAGCGACCGGCTGCCGGTCTCAGCGCTCCACCTGCTTGTTCCACCGCGTATTCCAATCCGGCCGCAGTGCATTGATGCTGTCCCAGTCGAGCGTGACCACGGTCTTCATGTAGCCCTGGAATCGGTCGACGGTTGCCTGCGCTTGCGGTGACGAGACCTTGGTGGTGGTGTTGCTCGGGATCTGGTTGCCGAATTCCAGCGCGGCGGCCTGGGCCTGTGGCGTCAACAGGAATTCGGCGAGCTTTTGCGCCAATTCCGGGGAATCGTTGTTGGCGGTGACGCATTCGGCCACCATCAGCAATACCGAACCTTCCTTCGGCTGCGCGTATTCCATCGGAATGCCCTTGGCCTTCTGCACCGCCACGGCGGTGGGGGTCAGCGGGAAGATCGCGGCTTCGCCGGTCTGCACCATTTCGCTCAGCTTGGCGGAACTGGGGATGTACTCGAGCACGTTGGGGCCGATGGTGCTGCCCCACTTGGCGAAGCCGGGCTCCACGTTCTTCTCGTTGCCGCCCTGGATGCGGTTGAACATCAGGAAGCCGTGCAGGCCGAAGCTGCTGCTGGGCAAGGACTGGAACACCACCTTGCCTTTGAACTTCGGATCGGCGAAGTCCATCCAGGACGTGGGCGCCGGCCACTTCTTCTCGTCGAAGAGCTTCTTGTTGTAGCCGATGCCGGTCATGCCCACGTTCACGCCGGCGGCCATGCCGCCGGGCATGCGGGCGCTGGGGTACAGCTCCTTCAGCGCCGGGAAGTCGCCCAGCTTCTGGCACAGGCCCATCTTGACAGCGCGCATCATCACGCCGTCGTCCAGGAACATGACGTGCACCGGCGGCTTTTCCTTGCTGGCCTGCACCTTGGCCAGGATGTCGGACGACGAGCCCGGCACCACCACCACCTTCACGCCGTGGATGCGCTCGAAGGCGGGGAACACGTACTTGGTGTACGACTGCTCCATGGTGCCGCCGTTCATGCCGATGTAGAGCGTCTTGGTCTGGGCCTGGGCGCCGCCGGCGGCCAGCGCCGCGGCCATGGCCGTTGCCAGCAACATGCCCGATGACGGACCCAGTGGCGCGGCGGTGCGGGACGAGGCGTTCATGCGTGCTCCTTGGTGAGTGGGGTGGACGTGAATCGTTGGATCGCGAAGGCGTCCAGCGGCACGGTGGGGCGGCCGTGGGCCACCCAGTGCGCCAGCGCCTCGCCGACGGCGGGACCGGTCTGGAAACCGGCGCCGCAGAAGCCGAAGGCGTGCAGCAGCTGCGGGTGCCGCGTGCCGGGGCCGATGACCGGCTGGTGGTCGGGCAGCGCGCCTTCCACGCCGCTCCAGAAGCGGAGGATCTGCGCGTGCGCCAGCGGCGGAAAAAGCTCGGCGATGCGCTGGCACAGCTCGGCCATGGCGCTGGCGCGCGGCTGCGCATGCAGCGGGTCGGTGGCGCTGCCGCGGCTGCCGCCTAACACGCAATTGCCGCGTCCCGTCTGCCGGCCGTAGATGCCGCCGCCCTCGACGCCGATGCTGATGTCCATGAAGAGCGGCACCGGCTCGGTCACCGCCATGCCGGGGTGGATGGACGTCATCGGCGCGTCGTCGCCGAAGCGGTGCGCCAGCGGCAGCGCCCAGGCGCCGGCGCAGTTCAGCAGCCAGGGCGCGCGCACCTCCAGGCCCTGGCCGTCGGCCAGCAGGAAGGCGCGGCCGTCGTGGGTGCATTGCCGCACTTCGCAGTGCTCGATGACGCGGGCGCCGGCGGCGCGGGCGGCGCGGGCGAAGGCGGGGCTCACCAGGCGCGGGTTGGCGTGGCCGTCGCCCGGGCTCCAGCAGGCGCCGATGGCGCGCGGGCCCAGCCAGGGGTAGCGGCGGCGGAAGGTGCTGCCGCTGACCATCTCGAGTTCCAGCGGCACGCCCAGGCCGCGCACGCGATCGGCATAGGCCTGCAGCGAAGCCAGGTCCGCCTCGCTGCGGGCGAGCTTCAGGTGGCCGGAGCGCTGGTATTCGCCGTCGGTGCCGACCAGCGCCGGCAGCTGTTCCCACAGCGCACGCGAGCGCAGTGCCAGCGGCAGTTGCACCGGCGCGCGGCCGTTGATGCGCACGCCGCCGTAGTTGACGCCGCTGGCGGCGGCGCCGCACAGCCCGCGTTCCAGCAGCACCACCGACAGGCCGAGGCGGCGCAGGAACAGCGCGGCCGAGCTGCCGACGATGCCGCCGCCGACGATGGCGACATCCGCCTCCATCCGGCCATGGGGCAGGGTGGCGCGGTGGTGGGCGCCCGCAGTGGCCTGGCGGGCGGTTGCCGGTTCCACGGCCTGCGAGCCTGCCGGGTCAGTCATCGCGCTGGTCCACGGGAACGGGCACGGCCGGCGGCGCGGCGGCGGCCAGCGCCTGGATGGGCACCGGCTTGACCGGCGGCTGGCTGCGCAGCCGGCCGACCGCCGACAGCGGCACCGCGGCAGCATCGGCCAGCAGGCGCGCGGCGGCGGTGCCGCACATGCGGCCCTGGCAGCGGCCCATGCCTATGCGCGTCAGCGCCTTCAGCCGGTTCAGCTCCTGCGTGCCGGTGCCGCGGGCGGTGGCGCGCAGCTCGCCGGCGGTGATCTCCTCGCAGCGGCAGACGACCAGCTCGTCCGGCGCGCTGGCGGCCCAGTGGGCGGGCAGCGGGCACAGGGTCTTCAGCGCGTGGCGCCAGCGTTCGTCCACCGGATCGGCCGGCAGCGGCTGCACCCGGTGGCCCAGGTCCGCCAGCAGGGCCTGCGCGGCACGGGCGCCGGCGCGTTCGGCGGCATCGGCGCCGCGGATGGCCGCGCCGTCGCCCGCGAGGTAGACGCCCGGCACGCTGCTGCGGCCTTGCGGGTCGCAGCGCGGCAGCCAGGCTTCATCGATGCCGTCCCAGTCGAAGGCGCAGCCGGCCAGGTCGGCCAGCTGGGTTTCGCTGCGCAGGCCGTGGCCGAAGGCCACCGCGTCGCACGGCGTGTAGCGCGGCTGGCCCGCGGCCTGCCAGCGCAGTTCCTGCACCCGGCCTTCGCCTTCAGCGCCTTGCAGGGTGACGCCGCGCTGCACGGGCACGCCCAGCAAGCGCAGGCGCGCCAGCAGCAGCGCGCCTTGCCACGCCAGCGCGGGGCGCGACAACAGCTGCGGCAGGGCGCGGCGCGGCGCGGCGGGCGGCGCCACGTCGAGCACGGCGGCCACGTCGGCGCCCGCCTTCGCGTACTGCCAGGCCACCAGGTAAAGCAGCGGACCGGTGCCGGCGAAGACGATGCGCGGCCCCAGCAGCGTGGCCTGGGCCTTCAGCGCGACCTGCGCGGCGCCGAGCGTGAAGACGCCGGGCAAGGTCCAGCCGGGAAACGGCAGCACGCGGTCGGTGGCGCCGGTGGCCAGCAGCAGGGCGTCGTAGCGCAGCGTGCCGGGGCGGCCGTGCTGCAGCAGGTGCAGCGTGCGGTCTTCCAGGTGCCATGCCAGCGTGCCGGGGCGGTGGTCCACGTGCGGAAGCAGCGCGGCCCAACGATCGAACAAGGCCTGCGCGCGCGGCGCGGCGAAGCCATAGAGCTCGGTGGCCGGGCGCTGCAGCGCGGGTGGCGGTTGGCGGTAGATCTGGCCGCCGACGCGCGGCGCTTCGTCCAGCAGCACGGGGCGCAGGCCGGCGGCCACCAGCTGCTCGGCCGCGCGCAGGCCCGCGGGGCCGGCGCCGACGATGGCCACCACCGTCATCGCGGCGCCCCGCTGACGATGGCCATGCCGGCTTCCAGCGGCGTGGTGCAGGCGCGCAGGCGGCGGCCGTCGGCCAGCTGCACCCAGCAGTCCTGGCAGGCGCCCATGCCGCAGAAGCCGGCACGCGGCGCGCCGCTGGCTTCATTGCGGCGCAGGCGGTCGCCGTGCGACAGGAGCGCGGTGAAGACGGTGTCGCCTTCCAACGCCGTGCCGGCCTGGCCGTCGATGGTGAAGGGCACGGCCGCGCGCTCGGCGACGGCGAGGCGGCGCAGCAGCGGGGTGCCGGTCATCGCTGGGTCCCCCGCCCACGGCGCGGGCCGTCCACCGGGAACGCACCGCGCCGGCCTGGAGTCCCCCGGGCAATGGCGCTCATTTGGAGCCCACCAGCACGCGGTCCAGCCCGTAGAGCCGGTCCAGCACCAGCATCACCAGCGCCGTCATGCCGACGATCAGCGCCGAGACGGCGGCCATCATCGGGTCGATGCTCTCGGTGGCCAGCATGTACATGCGCACCGGCAGGGTCACCGTCTGCGGGCTGGTGATGAAGATGGACATCGTCACTTCGTCGAAGCTGTTGATGAAGGCCAGCAGCCAGCCGCCGGTGACGCCGGGCAGCATCAGCGGCAGCGTGATGCGGCGGAAGACCGTCCAGCGCGAGGCGCCGAGGGATTGCGCGGCCTGTTCGACGGAAGCGTCGGCGCCGGCCAGCGCGGCGAGCATCAGGCGCAGCGCGTAGGGCGTGACGACGACCACGTGGGCCAAGGTCAGCCACGCGGTGCTGCCCCGCGCGTCCAGCAGCGCGAACAGGCGCAGCATGGCGACGCCCAGCACGAGGTGCGGCACGATCAGCGGGCTCATCAACAGGCCGCTGAGGGCCTGGCGGCCCGGAAACTGATAACGCGCAATGGCCAGTGAGGCCGGCACCGCCAGCAGCACCGAGCCGCTGGCCGCCAGCACCGCCACCAGCAGGCTGTTGCCGAAGGAGGTGGTCAGGTCGCCATGCGCGAAGACGGCGCGGAACCAGCGCAGCGACCACTCGGTGCCGGGCATCGACAGCGTGTCCGCCGGCGTGAACGCGACCAGGCACACCACAACCAGCGGCGCCAGCATGAAGCCGACGACGAGCGAGTGGAAGACGAGCGCGAGCGGGCCGTTGCGCATGTCAGTGCCGCCCGGCCGCCCGAAGGCATCGGCGCGTGCCCTGGGGTGACAGTGGACGAAGTGAGCGTGTGAGCCGCGGCATCTTCACGCCCCCATGCGCTTGCGGTAAGCGCCTTCCAGCAGGTGCTGCGTGCCCAGCATCACCACCAGGTTGACCACCAGCAGCGCCAGCGCGATGGCCGCGCCCAGCGGCCAGTTCAGCTCGTGCAGGTACTCGTCGTAGATCAGCGTCGCCACCATCTTGATGCGCCGGCCGCCGAGCAGGCCGGGAATGGCCAGCGCGCTGGCCGACAGCGCGAACACGATCAGTGCGCCCGACAGGAGACCCGGCACCACCTGCGGCAGCACCACGCGGCGCAGCACCGTGGCGCGCGAGGCGCCCAGGCTCAGGGCGGCGTTTTCCACCATCGGGTCCAGCTTCTGCAGCGAGGTCCACACGGGGATCACCATGAAGGGCACCATCACGTGCACCAGCGCCACCACCACGGCCGTGGGCGTGTACAGCAGGCGCATGCGGCCGATGCCGACCCATTCCAGGAACTGGTTGACGAAGCCGGTGGGCCCCAGCACCAGGCTCCAGCCGAAGGCCCGCACCACCACCGACACCAGCAGCGGCGCCAGGATGACCAGCAGGAACACCGAGCGCCAGGGCGTGCGCATGCGGCTGAGCACGTAGGCCTCGGGCGCGCCGATGACGATGCAGATCAGCGTCGTCAGCAGCGCGACCCAGCCGGTGCGGCCGAAGACTTCCCAGTAGAACGAGTCGCCCAGCACGGTGGCGTAGGCGGCCAGCGTGAAGCCGGGCTGCACGCCGGTCTCGTGCTGGAAGCGCTGGAAGGACAGCAGGGCCGTCATCGCCAGCGGCAGCAGCACCAGGAAGGCGAAGAGCGCCAGGGCCGGGGCGCTGAGCAGGTAGGGGGCGCTGCGGCGCGGGGTGGTCACGGGGTGGACCTCCTGGCGCTGCGCTGCCGGGGCCGTGCGTGGGTGCGGCTCGGCCTGCTCACGGCGCAGCCCCCGCGGTACGCGCTGCGTTGCGGGCCCTGTTCCGGGCGGCAGGTCGAAGCTTCATGCGGCCTGCCCCGCCGGCAGCACGCGCGCCACGTCGTCGGCCCAGTCCAGCCCGGCCTCGTCGCCTTCGGCCCAGGGCGCGCTGCCGTCGTTGGGGCAGGCGACGTCGAGATCGCCTAACGTGCATGAGACGCGGTAAAGCCATTGCGCGCCGAGGAAGAAGCGCTCGGTCACGCGCGCCGGCAGGCGGCCCTGCGCCGCGGGAAGCAGGCGCAGCTTTTCGGGCCGCAGCAGCAGCGTCAGCGCCTGGCCCTCGATGGCGCTGGCGCCGGCCGTGGCCACGCGCAGGCCGCCCGGCAGTTCCAGCGCGCCGCCGCGCACGGTGGCTTCCACGCAGTTGGTCTTGCCGACGAAGCCGCTGACGAAGCGGCTGGCCGGCTGCTCGTACAGGCGGTGCGGCGCGTCCACCTGCTGGATGCGGCCGCCGTGCATCACCACCACGCGGTCGCTGATGGACAGCGCCTCGGCCTGGTCGTGCGTCACCATCAGCGTGGTGGTGCCCATGCGGCGCTGGATGCGGCGCAGCTCGAACTGCATGGCCTCGCGCAGCTTGGCGTCCAGGTTGGACAGCGGCTCGTCCAGCAGCAGCACCGGTGGCTCGATGACCAGCGCGCGGGCGATGGCCACGCGCTGGCGCTGGCCGCCGGACAGCTCGCGCGGGTAGCGGCCGGCCATCGAATCCAGCTGCACCAGCTCCAGCATGCGGGCCACGCGGCTGCCGCGTTCCTTGGCCGTTATGCCGCGCATCTCCAGGCCGAAGGCGACGTTGCCGGCCACGGTCATGTGCGGGAAGAGCGCATAGCTCTGGAACACGATGCCGAGGCCGCGGCGTTCCGGCGGCACGGCGGTGATGTCGCGCCCGTCCAGCACGATGCGGCCGGCGGTGGGCCGCACGAAGCCGGCAAGGGCCTGCAGTGTCGTCGTCTTGCCGCAGCCCGACGGGCCCAGCAGGCTGATGAATTCGCCGCGCTGCACTGACAGGCTGAAATCCTCCAGCGCGGTGAAGCTGCCGTAGCGCTGAGTCAGTCCGTCGATGGTGAGGAACGACATGCGAGGCAGTGTAGGCACCGCGTTTTCGCCACGCAACGCGTACTATCGATCCGTGGAATGTATTTTTGATTTATTCCGATAGGCTGAATTTTGTGGCCGAAATAGAAGGAAAGTGGATCCATGGACGAGAAGGCCAGCAACGAAGATGGCGGCGTTTCCAGCCTCCACAGGGCGGTTTCCATCCTGAAGGCGCTGGGCGCGGCGGCAGAGCAGGACGGCCTGCGCGTCAGCGACCTGGCCAAGGCCCTGGGCTACACGCCGGCCACCACGCACCGGCTGCTGCAGCAGCTGGCGGACGAGGGCCTGGTGGAGCAGCGCCCCGGCAGCAAGCGCTACGGGCTGAGCCTGGGCTTGTTCGCGCTGGCCGCGCGCGCGGGCGATGGCGGCGGCCTGCGCGAACGCTGCCGCCCCGCGCTGCTGCGCCTGGGGGCGGCGTTGGGCGACAGCGTGTTCCTGCTGGTGCGCGCCGGCTTCGACGCGATGTGCCTCGATCGCTTCGAAGGCCCGTTCCCGATCCGCAGCTTCACCGGCGACGTGGGCGGGCGCGTGCCGCTGGGCATCGGGCAGGGCGCGATGGCCATCCTGGCGAACCTGCCGGAAGCCGAGTGCGAAGAGATCCTGCGCCACAACGTGCCGCGCATCCGCCACCTGGGCGCGCTGGACGAGGTCTACCTGCGCACCGAGGCAGCAAAGGTTCGCGCGCAGGGTTTCGCCAACTCGAACTCAGGGCTGATCGAAGGCATGGCCGGCGTGGCGGTGCCGGTGTTCGACGCCAATGGCCGCGTCGTGGCGGCGTTAAGCGTCGGCACCTTGACCGCGCGGCTGGAAGGCGAGCGTCTGCCGGTGGTGGTGAGCCTGCTGCAGCGCGAAGCGCGCGCGCTGGCCGCGCAGATCAACCCGTTCGACCGGGCGCTGCGGCGGCCGGCGGACGTGCTGTCGGGCGCGGGCGGCAAGGCCGCGGAGGCAGCGCCGCTGGGCGGGCCGTCGTGAGCAAGACGATGCGGCCCAGCGCGGGCCCTCGGGTCTGCTTCCGGGAAGGGCGCGGCAGGCTTCAGGTCACCCGCCCGAACCACCACACGCTCAGGCCCGCCGCCAGCACCGCCAGCGCCGCGCCCACGGCCGCGAACAGGGCGGTGATCTCGGTTTCCTTGGTCTCGACGACCAGGCGGCTCGACAGCCCTTCGTAGACCTGCTTCAGGTCTTCCGCGGTACCGGCATAGAAGTAGTTGGCGCGGGTGAAGTTGGCGATGCTCTTCAGCGTCTCCTCGTCCAGGCGCACGCGCATGCTCCAGCCTTCGAAGCCGATGATCTCGCCGTTCTTGGTGCCGATGCCCACGGTGTAGACGCGCACGCCGCGCTCGGCGGCCATCTTGGCGGCTTCCATCGGGTCGGGGCCGGTGGTGCGCTGGCCGTCGGTGAGCAGGATGATCGCCGCCGAGCTGTACGAGCCCGGCTCCACCGGCTGCACGGTCTTCTTCGGCTTGTCGCCGGGGGCCGGCGGCATGGCGCGGGCCTGGCCGGTGATCTGCGACAGGTCGATGCCCTCATCCGGGAACAAGGTGGCCAGCGACAGCACGATGCCCGAGCCGATGGCCGTGCCGCGCTGCAGCTGGAAGCGGTCGATGGCGGCCACCACGTCCTCGCGGCTGAAGGTGGGCGCCTGCACGACGGCCGCGGTGCCGGCGAAGGACACCACGCCGATGCGCACGCTGCGCGGCAGCCCGGCGACGAAGGCCTTGGCCGCTTCCTGCGACGCGACGAGTCGGTTGGGCTGCACGTCCGCCGCGCGCATGCTGCCGGAGACGTCCATGGCCAGGATGATGGTCTCCTGGTTCGACGGCAGCTTCAGCACCGCCATCGGCCGCGCCACGGCCAGCAGCAGGGTGGTGACGGCCAGCAGCATCAGCGCCGGCGGCACGTGGCGGCGCCAGCCGGGGCCCTTGCCCAGCGCCTGCTTGACCAGCGCGACGCTGGCGAAGCGCACGGCCGTCTTCTTGCGCCGGTGCAGCAGCCACAGGTACAGCAGCACCAGCGCCGGCACCACCAGCAGGAGCCACAGCAGTTCTTGCCACTGGAAGTTCATGGGCGGGTTCTCCTCACGCGGCGGCCGGGGCGGGCGGTTTCAGCGCCGCGGGCATCGCGCGTGGCAGTGGGGTGCGCAGGCGCTGGCGGCGCAGGGCCACGCAGCGCAGCAGCGAGGTGAGCAGGTCGTCGTCGGTGGCCAGTTCCAGCGTGTCGACGCCGGCCTGGGCCAGGCTGTTGCGCAGGTCGGCCTCGTGCTTCGCGGCCAGGGCCTCGAAGCGTTCGCGGAAACCGGGCTCGCGGGTGTCGACCAGCACCTGTTCGCCGCTTTCGGCGTCCTCGATCGTCACCAGGCCGACGTCGGGCAGGGCCAGCTCCAGCGGGTCGTACAGGCGCACGGCCATCACCTCGTGCCGGCGCGCCAGGCGGCCCAGCGAATCGGCCCAGCCGGGCGCGCTGATGAAGTCGGAGATCACGAACACCAGCGAGCGGCGGCGCAGCAGGCCTTCGGCGTTGTGCAGCAGGTCGCCCAGCACGGTGGGCTTCTGCGTCTTCTTCGGCGGGCGCTGGCGCATGCCTGCTATCAGTTGAAGGACGTGGGGCCGGCCGACGCCCGGCGGCAGCACCGCCACCGGGCGGTCACCCGACTGCGGACCGTAGTACAGCGCGCCCACGCGGTTGCCGTGCCGCGTCAGCATGCGGGCCAGCACGCTGACGAAGCCTTCGGACACCGCGAGCTTGGTGCGGTTGTTCGAACCGAAATCGACGCTGCCGGTCAGGTCCAGCAGGAACCAGGCGGTGAGCTCGCGGTCTTCGGTGTACTGGCGCACGTGCGGCTGCTGCAGGCGCGCGGTGACGTTCCAGTCGATGTGGCGCACGTCGTCGCCGTGCTGGTATTCGCGCAGGTCGGCCAGGTCCAGGCCGCTGCCGCGCCACAGCGTGCGGTAGTCGCCCTGCAGCAGGCCGTCGAGGCGGCGCAGCACGGTCCATTCCAGCCGCCGAAGCAGCTGGTCGGGCGTCTGCTCGGAGGTGGTGGTCGGCGGGTTCACTGCGGATGCTGCATCGGCTTGGCAGGCAGCGGGATCTTGGCCATCACCTTCTCGATCAGGGCATCGGCGCTCAGGCCCTCGGCCAAGGCCTCGTAGCTCAGCACCAGGCGGTGGCGCAGCGTGTCGGCGGCCAGCGCGGTCAGGTCTTCGGGCAGCACGTAGCCGCGGCCGCGCAGGTAGGCCAGCGCCCGCGAGGCCTCGATCAAGGAGATGCTGGCGCGCGGGCTGGCGCCGAAGCTGAGGTACTTGCCGAGTTCGGCCATGCCGTGCTGGTCGGGCCGGCGCGTGGCGCCCACCAGCTTCACCGCGTAGGTGATCAGGCTGGGGTCGACGTAGACCTTGCGGCATTCCTGCTGCAGCTCGCTCAGCTGCGTCATCGTGGCCACCGGCACCACGTCCACCGGCGCGCCGATCACGCGCTGCACGATGACGAACTCTTCCTCGTCGGCCGGGTAGTCGACCATCACCTTCATCATGAAGCGGTCGACCTGCGCCTCGGGCAGCGGGTAGGTGCCTTCGGTCTCGATCGGGTTCTGCGTCGCCATCACGACGAAGGGCGTGGGCACCTTGTGCGATTCGCCGGCGATGGTCACCTGGCGTTCCTGCATCACCTCCAGCAGCGCGCTCTGCACCTTGGCCGGCGCGCGGTTGATCTCGTCGGCCAGCAGCAGGTTGGTGAACACCGGGCCCAGCGTGGTGCCGAAGTCGCCGGTCTTCTGGTTGTAGATGCGCGTGCCCACCAGGTCGGCGGGCACCAGGTCGGGCGTGAACTGGATGCGCTTGTAGCTGCCGCGCAGGGTGGCGGCGAGCGTGCGTACCGTCAGCGTCTTGGCCAGGCCCGGCACGCCTTCGACCAGCAGGTGGCCCTGCGCCAGCAGCGCCACCATCACGCGTTCCAGGAAGCGGTCCTGGCCGACGACGACGCGCTTGACCTCGTAGAGGATGCGCTCCATCAGGGTGGCGGCTTCGGGGGCGGTCTCGTTCAGGTTGGCCATGCGTGCGGGTCTTTCGCGGTGGACACGTGAATGGGTCAGAACGGCGGCATGCCGACGGCGGCGGCCGCGTTCTCGATCGGCACGGCAAAGCCGATGCCGATGAAGGTGCGCTGCTGGTTGGGGTTCATGATGGCCGTGACGATGCCGACCACGTGGCCGTCCATCGTCACCAGCGGGCCGCCGGAATTGCCGGGGTTGGCCGCGGCGTCGAACTGGATCAGGTTGCTCAAGGACCGCTGGCCCTCGGGCGAGCGGAACTCGCGCTTCAGGCCCGAGATGACGCCCTGCGAGGCCGAGGGGCCGATGCCGAAGGGGAAGCCGATGGCGATCACCTCGTCGCCCGGCGCCAGGCCGGCGGTGGAGCGCAGCGTGGCGGCGTGCAGGTCGTCGGGGATGGTCTTGGCGCGCAGCACCGCCAGGTCGTGCTCGGGCTGCAGGCTCACCAGCACGGCTTCCGATTCGCTGCCGTCCATGAAGTTGACGGTGATCTTGTCGGCCCCGGCCACCACGTGCAGGTTGGTCAGGATCAGGCCCTTGTCGACGATGACGACGCCGGTGCCCACGCTGCGGCCGTCTTCGTCGATGGCCTTGTCGCCGTGCCTGGCCGCGTTCTTGCCCTTGGGCTTCGGTGCGCTGGCGGCGGCTTCTGGCGGTGCGCTGTGCTCGCCCACCACGCGCACCACCGATGGAATGACTGCCGCGTAAGCCGCGGCCGCGGCGGAGGGCAGGGGTTCCTTGGCGATGGACGCGCGCATCGCCGCGTCGATCTGCTCCACGGTGAGCGGCGGCTTGACCTTCGCCGTCCACGCCGGCCAGCCCGCGGCGCCGGCCAGCAACAGCACGCCGAGGGCCCAGGCCCAGCGTTCATGGCGGCGCCAGAAGCTGGCGCGGGCGGGGCGAACGGAGGGCAGGGCCTGCCCGGGCGAGGCTGCAGCCTCGGCGGTGTCCATGGACGGAGGATCAGAGGCCGGTGCGTTGCTGGCGGCGGCCGTTCCAGGCGCTTCGGACGTTCCGGGTGGGCCGGCCGCCGCAGGAGACGCTGCCGGCGCGGCCGGACGCGAAGGGGTACGGCTGTACAACGGTGTGCGGGCCATGGTGCCGGCTCCGTCAGCCCCCAACGGGCTGGTTCGCGCCACAGTAACACGAGCGCCGCGCCTTGTGCGAGGCCCCGCCGCACAGGCCCCGGCGATGCGGGGCCATGCCCGGAGGGGCGTCGGCGGGCGCGGCATCATGCCCGGGTGACGGCGCCCGCAGACCCTTCCTGGATCGACACCCATTGCCACCTGGACGCGGCGGAATTCGACGCCGACCGCGATGCCGTGGTGGCACGCGCCCGCGCGGCGGGCGTGGGCCTGCAGGTGCTGCCGGCGGTGGCCGCGTCCAACTTCGACGCCGTGCGTGAACTGGCACACCGACATGGCCTGGCTTATGCGCTGGGCATCCACCCGCTGTGCACGAACACCGCGTCCGATGAGGACCTGGACCGGCTGCAGCAGGCGCTGGCCCGGCACCGCGACGACCCGCGCCTGGTGGCCGTGGGCGAGATCGGCCTCGACCACTTCGTCCCCGGCCTCGACCCCTTGCGGCAGGAGCGCTTCTACACGGCGCAGCTGAAGCTCGCCCGCGACGCCGGCCTGCCGGTGCTGCTGCACGTGCGGCGCTCGGCCGATGGGCTGCTGAAGGGCCTGCGCCGCATCGAGACGGCGGGCGGCATCGCCCATGCCTTCAATGCCAGCGACGCCCAGGCCGCGCAGTTCGTGGCGCGGGGTTTCCGGCTGGGTTTCGGCGGCGCGATGACCTACGAGCGCGCGCTGCAGATCCGCCGCCTGGCCGCCAGCGTGCCCGACCACGTGCCGGTGCTGGAGACCGACGCGCCGGACATCCCGCCGCACTGGCTGTACCGCACCGCGGCCGAGCGTGCCGCCGGCGAAACGACGGCGCGCAACGAGCCGGCCGAACTGCCGCGCATCGCCCAGGCGCTGTGCGAATTGCGCGGCTGGACGGCGGCGCAGGTGGCCCAGCAGACCACGGCCAATGCGCTGGCGGCGTTGCCACGGCTGGCGGCGCTGGTGTGAGCGCGGCGCTGGGTGACGGCAGCGCTGGGGCGGCAGCGGCCGGCGGCGTGTCTGCCGATGCTGCGTCTTTCAAGCGTTAGCGCGCCTTCAGCCGCCGGTACAGCAGCCCGCGCGACACGCCCAGCCGCCGCGCCGCCTGCGAGACATTGCCGCCGCAGGCGGCCAGCGTCTGCTCGATCAGCTGCAGGCTGAGGGCGGCGAGGGTGGCGCGGTCGTCCGCGCTGGCGTTCGCACCGGCGTTCCCGGTGTGCTCCGCCGCGTGCCAGGTCGCCGCGGGCGCCGCGGCGGCGACGGTGGCCTGGCCTGGCGCATCAAGCCCATCGACGGCATCGTCCGCCGCCTCCCCCAGCGGCCTGAATTCCGCCTGCAGCCACACCGTCAGCCCATTCGGCAGCAGCAGCGCGCGCGGCGCGCGGTCGTGCGTGAAGGCCAGCAGCGCGTCGATGCCGCAGCCCAGCAGCGCCTCCACGCGCAGCGGGCGGGCTTCGGCGGCGTCCACGCCGACCAGCCCCGCCGCGGTGGCATTGATCCAGCTGATGCGGCCGCCTTCGTCGACCGCCGCCAGCCCGGCGGCGGCCGAACGCAGTGCCGTGGGCGAGCTGTGCAGGCGCAGCAGCACCTGCTGCCGGGTCTGCGCGATGCGCAGGTTGTTCTCGATGCTGGCCGCATAGGCCTGCACCAGCCAGCGCGCGTCGAAGCCGAAGGGCCGGCCCTCGATCGACAGGTCCAGCACCGCGGCCACGCTGCCGTGGCGGTTGCGGATGGGCGCCGCCGCGCAATACACCTGCGCCAGCTGGTCGTGGAAATGCTCGGCGCCGTGCATGGTGCAGCTGCCGCCGGACAGTGCGCTGAAGCTGGGCGCGGTGCTGCCGGTGATGGTCTCGCCCAGGTCCACGCCGGTGCGGCAGGCCACGTGCAGCACCGGCCCGTCCTCCAGCGCGGCGGGCGTCACGCGCAGCAGCACGCCCTGGCGGTCGGTCAGCAGCACCTTGCAGCGGCTGCGCGCCACGGCGGCCTGCAGTTCCTCGAAGGGCTGCTCGGCGGCCTTCAGCAGCGCGTGGTCGCGGCCCTGCAGGTAGCTGATGCGGCTGCGGCTGACCGGCTGGAACACCGGGCGCTGCTCGGGCCGCAGGCCCGCCTGCAGGCAGCGCTGCCAGGAATGCCACAGCGCGTCAGGCACCGGCCCCGCCGGGCGTTCGCCATCGACGAAGAAGCGGCGGCGGGCCAGCGCCAGGCGCTGCGCGTGGTCGGCCGCGGCGTGCCAGGGCAGCTGCTTCGGAAGCTCGGTGGCGGGAGCGTTCATGGCGTGGCCGTGTCAGGGGCGGAACGGCGATGGTAGGCGCAGAGGCCCGCCGTGCTTGCCCCGGTGCGTCAGCGCGTGCGCGGCGCCAGCGGGGTTTCGGGCAGCGGGTAGCCGGCCGCGGCGAAGGTCTGCAGGATGGCGCGGTGGGTGTCGAAGTAGACCTGCCAGTAGTGGTCGGTGTGGGTGTAGGGCCGCACGCACAGCTGCGGGCCTTCGGGGGTGAAGCCCATCACCTCCACGTCGGGCGCGGGTGAGCTCATCACGTTGGGGATGCGGGCCACGGCTTCCTTCAGCCGGCCCACCGCGTCGGCCGCGTCCACGCTGTTGGCGATCTTGGCCGTGCAGTCCACGCGCCGGTGCGGCAGTGCCGAGAAGTTCTGGATGCTCTCGGAGAAGACCTTGTTGTTGCCGACGATGGTCAGCACGTTGTCGGGCGTGATGATGGTGGTGCCGAACAGCCCCACCTCATGCACCGTGCCGGTGATGCCGCCGGCCTGCACGAAGTCGCCCACCTTGAAGGGCCGCAGCACCTGCATGAAGACGCCGGCCGCGAAGTGCGTCAGCAGCCCGCCCCAGGCGGTGCCGATGGCCAGGCCCGCGCCGGCCAGCAGCGCCGCGAAGGACGTGGTGCGCACGCCGAAGATGTCGAGGATGGCGAGCACCAGGACGATGTTCAGCAGGACGCTGATGATGGACGTCAGGTACTTGGCCAGCGTGGCGTCCACGCGGCCGCCGCGCGCCACCGCGAGGTTGAAGCCGCGCAGCACCAGCCCGATGACCCAGCGGCCGATGATCCAGGCCGCCAGCGCGCCGAGGATCTTCAGGCCGAACTCGGCCCCCTGGGTGCTGAGAAAATTGATGACCGATTCGATGTACATGGCTCTTCCTCCTTTTTCCCCAGCCCCGATGGCCGAGCGTTCGATGATTGCAGAGGGCCCCCGTCGGGGCAATGACGCGGGCAATGGCGAGAGCCAGGACGCTGGCAGCGGTGCCGCGGCGCTGGCCGGCCTGGCGCCCATCGCCTCGCCCGCCGCGCGGCTCATCGTGCTGGGCAGCTTTCCGGGCGTGGCGTCGCTGGCCGCGCAGCAGTACTACGCGCACCCGCGCAACCAGTTCTGGCCCATCCTGTCGGCGTTGTGGGGCGTGGACCTGGTGCAGCAGCCGTACCCGCAGCGCGTGGCCGAACTGCAGCGCCGCGGCCTGGCGGTGTGGGACGTCTACGCCAGCTGCCGCCGCGAAGGCAGCCTGGACAGCGCCATCGAGGACGCGGTGCCGAACGACCTGGCCGGCCTGCGACAGCGCTGCCCGCTGCTGGCCGCGGTGGCGCACAACGGCGGCGAATCGGCGCGCCACATGCGCGTCACTCGCGCGTTAGGGCTTCCGGTCTACCGGCTGCCTTCCACCAGCCCGGCCAACGCCGGCTGGTCCTTTCAACGCAAGCTCGCCGCGTGGCGCGAGGTCTTTCACACACACGGGCTGGCATGACGACAGGCACGAAGAAGAAGCAACAGCAGCAGGAACTGGCCGGCGCCACGATCTCGGAGTTCGACGGCGTGCGCTACCTGCACCTGGGCACGCCGTGGGTGCAGGGCGCGATGCGCATCCGCAAGCCGCGGCAGATCGAGCTGGAGTACGTGCAGCGCATGATGGCCTGGATGCTGTGGCGGCCCAGCGAGCAGGTGGCCGAAGGCCACGCGGTGCAGCTGGGCCTGGGCGCCGCGGCCATCACGCGCTTCACGCACCAGGTGCTGCGCATGCGCACGACGGCGGTGGAATTGAACCCCAGCGTCATCACCGCCTGCCGGCTGTGGTTCCACCTGCCGGCCGACGACGAGCGCCTGCAGGTGCTGCAGGCCGATGCCGGCGCCTGGGTGGCCGAAGCGGCGCACCTGCAGAGCGTGGACGTGCTGTGCGTGGACCTGTACGACCACGACGCCGCCGCGCCGGTGCTGGACGATGCCGCGTTCTACGCCGCCTGCCGCGCCGTGCTGGCGCCGGGCGGGCTGATGACGGTGAACCTCTTCGGCCGCGATGCCAGCTTCGAACGCAGCGCCGCGCTGATCGCCGCCGCCTTCGGCACCGACCAGGTGTGGCAGCTGGCGCCCACGCGCGAAGGCAACACCGTGGTGGTGGCCGCGCGCGGCGTGGTGGTGCCCGACCGCGACACGCTGACCGCCCGCGCCGAATCCATCCAGTCCCGCTTCGGCCTGCCGGCGCGCAAGTGGCTGCGGCTGGTGCGGCCCTACAAGGCGCCGGGCTGACGGGCATGTGAAGCATTCCGCCGCCCGCGCGGACGCGCCGTCATCACAGGACCCGGGGCCGCGCTGGCATCATCGCCGGCTCTTTCAACATCAAGCGCTGGAGCGAAGCATGTTCGGAGTGGCCGACTACGGTGGTTTCGTCGCCGCGGTGATCGTCTTCCTCGCCATTCCGGGCCCGGGCAACCTGGCGCTGATCACCTCCACCGGCAAGGGCGGCCTGCGCGGCGGCCTGGCGGCCACGGCCGGCCTGATCGCCGGTGACCAGGTGCTGATGTGGCTGGCCGTGGCGGGCGTGGCGGCGCTGCTGGCGGCGTGGCCGCTGGTGTTCGGCGCGGTGCAGTGGCTGGGCGCCGGCTACCTGGCCTGGCTGGGCCTGCGCATGCTGCTGGCCCGGCCCGGGGCCGCGCCGGTGATCCAGATCCGCACCGGCCAGTACTTCCGCCAGGCCTTGGGCATCACGCTGCTGAACCCCAAGGCCATCGTGTTCTACATGGCCTTCTTCCCGCTCTTCGTGGACCCCGCGCGCCACCAGGGCCTGCTCACCTTCGCGGTGATGGCGGCCACGATTGCCGGCCTCACGCTGGCGTATTGCGCCGTGGTGATGCTGCTCACGCTGCGCTTTGCCCGCGTGCTGCAGGCCAGCCCGCGCGCCACGCGCTGGCTCAACCGCGCCGCCGGCACGCTGCTGGTCGGATTCGGGCTGAAGCTCGCGCTGTCGCGCTGAGGCTCGCGCGGCCGCGGGTGCCGCCATTCGGCGGCCACCCATCGCGGTTCCGGCTGCCGTTGCGCGCTGACCGGGCGCCGTTCGCGGGGCGGTTTCCAGCGCCATCCAGAACACCCCACACGGGGCAGTCCAGAGCCCCGCATGGGGCTGCAAGTGCTATCACGACGGTGCAGCGGCCGCGGTCCGCTCCCGCGTGAAACAGTGCCAGCTTCGGGTCCCAAATCTCCCTTCTCGCCCCAGGTGATTCGGCAAAAATGCTAAGCACCCGCCGGCCTTGGGCCGCGGTGCGAGGGCAGACGCCGATCTGCCCGGAAACGACGGTCAGGCAAGGGAGCTCGACATGACGCAAGGCCAGCACGGACACCCCGCGACAAGGTGGTGCGCATGAACCGGAATGGCAACGCAGGGCGGCCCCTGGTGTCACGCGTGTTTGCCGCCCGCCGCCCCGGGGCACTGCCGCTGGTGGTGCTGCTGACGGGGCTGGCGCTGTCGGTGGCCCTGGCCTGGCTGACGCGGCGTGAACTGGGCAACAGCGCGGCCGAGCGCTTCGACGCCGTGGCGCTGGACATCGCACGCAAGGTGGAGGGCCGCTTCGACGACTACACCGCCGTGCTGGTCGGCCTGCAGGCCCGCTTCAACACCGAGCACGAACTGACGCGCAAGGACTTCCGCGACTACGTCGCCGGCCTGAACCTGCCCGCCAACTACCCGGGCTTCCAGGCCGTGAACTTTGCGGTCCATGTGCGGGGCGAGGACAAGGCCCGCTTCGAGGCGCAGATGCGCGAGGACGCGGGCATCACCGCCGCCATCGGCTCGCCGTACTCCATCAAGCCGCCGGGCGCGCGGGCCGAGTACTACCCGCTGGCCTTCATCGAGCCGCTGGCCGGCAACGAACGCCTGCTGGGCAAGGACCTGGGCGCGATGCCGAACCGCGGCGACGCGCTGGAGCAGTCGCGCGACACCGGCGGGCTGGCCTCGTCGGGCCGGCGCATCCGCATCGGGCAGCAGGAGCAGGCCTTCGGCCTGGCCCTGCGGCTGCCGGTGTACCGCGCCGGCGCGCCGCTGGAAACGGTGGAGCAGCGCCGCGCGGCCTACATCGGCACCGTGGGCGCGGGCTTCAGCGTGGCCGCGATGTTGCGGGAGGTGCTGGGCGCGCGCGACGAGAAGGCCACGCTGCGCCTGCGCCTGCTGGACGCCGGCCCCGGCCCCGGCGCCACCGGCACGCGGTCGGGGATCCGCTTCATCAGCCAGGCCAGGATCGACGACGACCAGCTGATCTACGACAGTGCCGCACCGAACGGCCTGCCCACGGCCGCCAGCGCGGCACGCCCCGTGGCCGCGGCGGCCGCCGTGTCGCCGCGCGTGCAGCGCCTGCTGGGCTTCGAGCTGGGCGGCCATTCGTGGCTCATCGAGATCAGCGACGACCAGCACGTGGTGAACGGCACGGTGGACGAGGCCGTGCCGTGGCTCATCGCGGTGGCCGGCGCCATCATCAGCGCGCTGCTGGCGGGCGTCGTCTATTCGCTGGGCACCGCCGGCGGCCGGGCGCAGGCGCTGGCGCGCGACATGACGCGTCATTTGCGTGCCAGCGAACGCCAGCTGGAAGAGGCGCAGCGCCTGGCCAACCTGGGCAGCTGGATCCTCGATCCGCAGAGCGGGCACATGCAGTGCTCGGCCGAGGCGCGACGCATCCTGGGCCTGGACGCCTCCGGCATGACCGAACTGGCAGCGCTGCTGTCACGCGTGCCGGCCGATGAACGCGGCGAGGTGGGGGAGCACATCCGCGATGCCGCGCGCTGCCGCGAGCGCCGCGAGTTCGACCACCACCTGCACCTGGCCGACGGCGGCGAACGCTGGCTGCACGTGATCGTGGAGCCGGCGGAAGAGGGCGGCCGCGCGCTGCTGCGCGGCGTGGTGCGCGACGACACCCAGCAGCGCCGCAGCGCGCTGCGCCTGAACCTGGAGCACGGCATCGCCCGCCTGCTGCTGGCCGATGGCGAGCCCAACACCGTGCTGGCCAAGGCGCTGGAGGCGGCCTGCACGCACCTGGGCTGGGACTGCGCCGCGCTGTGGCGCGCCGGGGCCGACGGCCGTGCCCGCTGCACAGCGGCCTGGCGCGTGGCGGACGTGCCGGCGCTGGAGCATTTCGTGCGCATCAGCCGCACGCTGGAGTACCGGGCCGACGAAGGCTCGCTGGGCCGTGCCTGGGCGCAGGGCAGCGCCGTGCGCGTGGACCGGCTGCAGGAGCTCAACGACTTCACGCGCGACGCCTTCGCCGGCCGCGCCGGCCTGTCGCTGGGGCTGATCGTGCCGACCACCGCCGCGGGCGCGATGACCGCGCTGGAGTTCTACAGCCGCGACGCGCAGGCCGCGGACGCCGAGGCGCTGGAGACCCTGAACATCATCGCGATGCAGATCGCGCAGTACGAGCAGCGCATGAGCGCCGAGCTGCAGCTGCGCCACGTCGCCAGCCACGACGCGCTGACCGGCCTGCAGAACCGCGCTTCGCTGGAACGTGAACTGGTGCGTGCCATCAAGCGCAGCAACCGCCACCGCATGCGCTTCGCGGTGATGTTCATCGACCTCGACCGCTTCAAGCAGATCAACGACACGCTGGGCCACGGCGTGGGCGACCGCATGATCCGCGTCTGCGGCGAGCGCCTGAAGGCCCTGATGCGCGAGGACGACACCGTGGCGCGCTTCGGCGGCGACGAGTTCGTGCTGCTGATGGAAAACCTGTCCAGCCCCGCCGACGCCGCGGTGCTGGCCAAGAAGGCGCTGGCCTGCTTCGAGGAGCCCTTCCTGACCGACGGCCACGAGCTGCACATCAGCGCCAGCATCGGCGTCAGCGTCTACCCCGAGGACGGCAGCGACGCCGAGACCCTGGTGAAGAACGCCGACACCGCGATGTACCGCGCCAAGGACCGCGGCCGCGGCAGCTACTGCTTCTACACGGCGCAGATGAATGCGCAGGGCACCGAGCGGCTGATGCTGGAAAGCGGCCTGCGCCGCGCGGTGGACCGCGGCGAGCTGGAGCTGCACTACCAGCCCAAGCTCGACCTGGCGACCCAGCGCATCGTCGGCGTGGAGGCGCTGATGCGCTGGCGCCACCCGGCGCTGGGCATGGTGTCGCCGGCGCAGTTCATTCCCATTGCCGAGGAAACCGGCCTCATCGAGTCCATCGGCCGCTGGGCGCTGCAGCGCGCCTGCGCCGACGCCGTGGCCTGGCGCAGCTTCGGCCTGCCGTCGATGCAGGTCAGCGTGAACCTCTCGCCGCGGCAGCTGGGCAGCCGCGGCGTCATCAACGAGATCCGCAGCATCCTCGACAGCACCGGCCTGGCGCCCGAGCTGCTGGAGCTGGAGATCACCGAGGGCGCGATGATGAAGAACCCCGAGCATGCGGTGAAGCTGCTGGAGGACATCCGCGCGATGGGCGTGGGCCTGGCCATCGACGACTTCGGCACCGGCTATTCATCGCTGTCCTACCTGCGCCGCTTCCCGCTGTCGACGGTGAAGATCGACCGCGCCTTCATCAACGACGTGTCCGAGAACGCCGACGCGCAAGCGCTGGTCGACAGCATCATCACGCTGGCCCACGGGCTGCGCATGAAGGTGGTCGCCGAAGGCGTCGAGACCATGGTCCAGCTGGACCATCTGCGCAGCCGCGGCTGCGACGAGATCCAGGGCTTCCTGCTCTGCAAACCCCTGCCGCGCGACGAACTGTGCAAGTTCGTGCTGCGGCACATCAGCGCCCCGTTCGCCTCGCCGATCGCCGCCTAGCGCGGTTGTCCGGCAAGCGTCCCGTCCGGCCTGCAGCCGCAGGCCATCCCCTTGCTTTGCCTGTTATTTCCTTCAAGGAGTCCCCATGTCCTTTTCTTCCGCAGGCCGCACCCTGGAGCAGACCGTGGCCGCCATCGAGGCGCTGGACCTGACCCCCATCAAGTTCAAGGCCACCCGCAGCGCCGACGACGACGGCTACGGCTGGTCGCCGCAGTACGCCGACCAGATGGAACTGGCCTACAAGCGCTACCTGATCCTGCACGCCAAGTACCCGGAGATGACGCTGGCGCCCGAGCGCGACATCGACCGCTTCTGGCACATGCACATCCTGGACACGCGCAAGTACGCGGCCGACTGTGACGCCACCTTCGGCCACTTCCTGCACCACTTCCCGTACCTGGGCCTGCGCGGCGAGGGCGACGAGCAGGCGCTGCAGGACGCGTTCGAGGCGATGCAGCGCCTGTATGCCGAGGAGTTCGGCTCGGCCCTCGGTGCGGCGCCGCAGCGCGACGCCGCCTGGTGCTCGGTGGAAAGCCCGAAGACCAAAGCCGCCTGGTGCTCCATCGAGCAGCCGCAGGCCGGTGCCAAGGCGGCGTGGTGTTCGATCGAGCAGCCCGCCGGCGCGCTGAAGTCGGCCTGGTGCTCGATCGAGCAGCCGAAGGCGAAGGCGGCCTGGTGTTCCATCGAGCAGCCGAAGACGGAAGCCAAGGCCGCGTGGTGCTCCATCGAGCAACCGCAGGCCCAGGCCAAGGCCGCCTGGTGCTCCATCGAACAGCCGAAGGCCGAGGTGAAGGCCGCGTGGTGCTCCATCGAGTCGCCGAAGCAGAAGGCCGCCTGGTGCTCGATCGAGTCGCCCAAGCCGCAAGCCGCCTGGTGCTCGGTGGAGACGGCGATGAAGGCCGCCTGGTGCTCGATCGAATCGCCGCGCCGGCTGGTCGCCGCCAACGAAGGCGAACTGCACTGACCGAGCCGAGCGGGCGGCCATCGCGCGCAGAATCGCGCGATGGCTTCTTCCGCTCACGGCGCGACGCGTGGCTGGTCGCTGTTCGACACGGCGATCGGCCCCTGCGCGCTGGCCTGGGGCGAGCACGCCATCACCGGTGCGCAACTGCCGGGTCCCAGCGCCGCGGCCACGCGGTCGCGCATGCGGCAGCGCTTTCCCGGTGTCGATGAAACCGCGCCGCCGCCTTTTGCCGCCACCGTGATCGCCGGCATCCAGGCGCTGCTGCAAGGCCAGCCGCGCGACCTCGCGGCCGTGCCGCTGGACTACAGCGGCGTGCCGGACTTCCACCAGCGCGTCTACCGCGCGGCCCTGGCCATCCCGCCCGGCCGGACGCTCACTTACGGCGCTATCGCGCAGCAGCTGGGCGAGCCCGGCAGCGCCCGCGCGGTGGGCCAGGCGCTGGGCGCCAACCCGTTCGCGCCCATCGTGCCCTGCCACCGCGTGCTGGCGGCGGGCGGGCGCCAGGGCGGCTTCTCGGCGCACGGCGGCGCCACCACCAAGTTGAAGATGCTGGCGATCGAGGGCGCGCGGCCGGACGACGAGCCGTCGCTGTTCTGAGCAGCGGCGCGGCACGAACGCTTCTGCGCCGGGCTGCAAGCCCGCGACGGCGCACGCGCCCCGGCGGCTGTCGCGATCGACTTCGGGCCGCCGCGTCGGCCATCGCCGTTCGCGCCGCCCGCCCGGGTCTGAGGCTCTCAGGCCGCAGCCAGCTTGAACCGCCCCACCGCCTGGACCAGCCGCGTGGCCTGCTGGTGCAGGGAATCGGCCGCCGCCGCGCCTTCTTCCACCAGCGCCGCGTTCTGCTGCGTCACCTGGTCCAGCTGGTCGACCGCGTCGCCGACCTGGCCGATGCCCGTGGCCTGCTGCTGCGTCGAATCGCCGATCTCGCCGATCAGCGCGTCCACGCGCTGCACCTGGGCCACGATCTGCTCCATCGTCGCGCCCGCGCCGGCCACCTGGCGCATGCCGGTCTCCACGCGTTCGCTGCTGGAGGCGATCAGCGACTTGATCTCCCGCGCGGCCTGCGCGCTGCGCTGCGCCAGGCTGCGCACCTCGCCGGCCACGACCGCGAAGCCGCGCCCGTGCTCGCCGGCGCGTGCGGCTTCCACCGCGGCGTTCAAGGCCAGGATGTTGGTCTGGAAGGCGATGCCGTCGATCACGCCGATGATGTCGCCG
>CBIHPZ010000003.1:0-26717 GCA_966211865.1 uncultured Aquabacterium sp. | reverse complement strand
ACAAGGCCGGCCGCGACATCGGCTACTGCCACCTGGAGAAGCTGCACAACCTGGAGGCGCTGCCCGCGCACGGTTTCACCATCAGCTGCTTCCCGCACAAGATCCGCGGCGCCAGCGCCGGCTGGACGCGCGCGGTGGCGATCTTCGAGGAGTAGCCGTGCGCCGCCCGTTCGCCATCAGGCGTCTGCGGCCGCTGGGCGTGCGCCGGCGCCTGTGGCTGGGCGTGGGCTCGCTCATCGCGCTGCTGCTGGTGCTGGCCTGCGGCGCGGCGTGGCAGCTGCGCGAGATGAGCACGCAGCTGCACACCATCGTCGAAGGACACGGCCAGCGCGGCGAGCTGGCGCACCGCCTGCATGCCGCGCAGCTGACCTGGATGGAGCGCTTGCGGGCGCTGCTGGTGGTCAGCGATGCGGACGACCTGAAGGCCCAGGCGGCCGCGTTGGCGGCGGCCGAACGTGCGTACCGGGACGCCGAGGCCGCGATGGGCGCCGCGCTGGATGCCACGTCAGGCGCCGCACCGCGGCATGCCACCGCCGACCCCGTGATGCGCGCCGCCCTGGCCGAGGTGCGCCAGCTGCGCGAATCCGTCGCCCCGCTGTACGGGGCGGCGATGAAGAGCCTGCAGGGCGGCGCCGGCACTGAAGGCGCGCTGGCCTTGCTGCTGCCGGCGGAATCGGCGGAAGCGCGCTGGCGCGCCCGCATCGACACGCTGGTGGACAGCGCCAGCCGCGCCACCCGCGACGAGTACGCCCAGGCCACGCAGCGGCAGCGCCTGGCCACGCTGGGGCTGGCCGCGGTGGCCGCGCTGGCGACCGTCGCGGCGATCTGGATGGCCGCCGGCCTGGTGCGCGGCATCACCCGGCCCATCGCCGCCGCGGTGGCGGTGGCCGAAGCCATCGCCGATGGCCGGCTCGATGGCGTGATAGGCGGCAGCGGCGCCGACGAGTTCGGCCGCCTCGCCGCCGCGATGGCAACGATGCAGGGCCGCCTGCGCGACACCGTGCGCGCCCTCGGCCGCTCGGCCGATGCGGTGCACGGCGCCAGCCGCGAGATCGGCGCCGGCAGCCAGCACCTGTCCGACCGCACCGAGCACGCGGCCGCCCGGTTGGCGGAGACGGCCTCGGCCGTGCGCGCCTTGAGCGACACGCTGGCCGCCAGCGTGCAGGCCGCGCGCGAAGCCGCCACGCTGGCCGGCGGCGCGCAGCGCGATGCGCAGCAGGGCCACGACGCGGTGGCGCGGCTGGTGGCGCAGATGCAGTCCATCGAAGCGGCCGCGCGGCGCATCACGCAGATCGTCGAGGCCATCGACGGCATCGCCTTCCAGACCAACGTGCTGGCGCTGAATGCCGCGGTGGAGGCCGCGCGCGCCGGCGAGCACGGGCGCGGCTTCGCGGTCGTCGCGGCCGAGGTGCGCGCGCTGGCGCAGCGCGCGGCCGAGGCCGCGGGCCAGATCCGCGGGCTGAGCACCGAGACCGCGGAACGCATCGGCCAGGGCTCCGCCAGCGTGGCCGACGTGGATGCCAGCGTGAACCGCCTGGTGGCCACGGCGCGCGGCGTGGCGCAGACGGTGCAGGGCATCGCCACCGGCTCGGCCCGGCAGAGCGAGGTGCTGGCCCGCATCGACGGCGCCGTGCTGCAGCTGGACGGCAGCACGCAGCAGAACGCGGCGCTGGCCGAGCAGCTGACGGCGGCCGCGGCCTCGCTGCAGCAGCGGGCCGGTGAGCTGCAGGGCGTGATCGCCGGATTCACGCTCGGCGTGGCGGCGGAAGGCGCGCCCGCCGCGGCAACCGGCACGCGCGGCCTGCCGCTCGACCCGGCAAGGCCGGCGTGATGCGAGCCGGCCGCGTCTTTCACGTGTTGGCGGCGCTGCTGTCGGCGCTGGCCGCCGCACCGGCGGGTGCGCAGCCGCAGTCCCAGCCCCTGGCCATCGGCCTGACGGCCCCGCTGAGCGGCCCCGACGCCGCCTACGGCCTGGGCCTGCGCCATGGCGCGCAGCTGGCCGTGGTGCGCGCCAACGCGGCCGGCGGCGTGGCCGGCCGCCCGCTGGAACTGATGGCGCTGGACGACGGCGGCGACCCGCAGCGGGCGGCGGCCAACGCGCGGCTGCTGCTGGAACGCGGTGCGGTGGCCCTCACCGGCGTTCTCGGCGCACGCGCCACCGCCGCCGTGGCGCAGGTGCTGGCACCGGCCACGGGCGACGCGCCGCGCGCCGCTCTGGTGGGACCGGCCACCGGTGCCGAGCCGCTGCGCGATCCGCCGCGGGCCGGTGTCTTCCACCTGCGCGCCGGCATGGCGGAAGAGGCCAGCGCGGCACTGCTGCACCTGGACACGCTGGGGGTCAGCCGCTACGCATTGGTGGCGCAGGCCGACACGCACGGCGAGTCCGGCCGCGAGCGCGTGCTGTTCGAGCTGACGCGCATCGCGACGCGGCCCGTCGCCAACGAACGCCTGGCCGAACGCGCCACCCCCGCCGAGCTGCAAGCGCTGGTCAACCGGGTCTGCGCGCTGCGGCCCGAGGCGGTCATCCTGGCGCTGGATGCCGTGCAGGCGCGGGCGGTGCTGGCCGCCGCGCACGCGCAGCCCTGTGCCGCGCACCACCTGGTGTTCAGCGAGGCCGGGGCCGCGCTGGCCGCGCGCCCGCCGGGCAGCAGCGGGCCGCATCCGCTGGCGGGCCTGCTGGTGACGCAGGTGGTGCCGCACCCGGGCAACGCGCTGCATCCGCTGGTGGCCGAGTACCAGCGTGCGTTGATGGCCCACGCGGCCCACGACGAACAGGGGGCCAACCCGGGCAGCCATGCCTCGCTGGAAGCCTATGCCGCGGTGCGCGTGGTGCAGGAGGCGCTGCGGGCCTGCGGCCGCGAGGCGGGACGCGCCTGCCTGCTGCAGGTGCTGCCCACGCGAAGCTTCGAGCTGCCCGGCCTGAAGGTGCAGTTCGGGCCCGCGCAGCGCCAGCCGCGGCCTTTCGTCGAGATCACCTTGCTCGATGGGGCAGGGCGCTTGCGGCGCTGAGGCGCGGGCTTCCCGCCCCCGCATTCGCTATTCGCTATTCGCTATTCGCTATTCGCCATTCGCCATTCGCTATTCGCTATTCGCCAGTCGCCTTCCCTTTTCGCCTGCACGCCTTTCGTCCACCCGCTTTTCGCCCACTCGCCTTTCCCGCTGCCGAAGCCTGCCCGCCTTGCCGTATGGCCACCGCGCACCACGCCCCACCTCATCCTTCCCTCGGAGAAGCCCCGTGTCCTTCCCCCCCATCCACCGCGTCGTCACCGGCCACGATGCCGAAGGCCGTGCCATCGTCACCAGCGACGGCCCTTTGCCCACCGTCGTCGAGATCCAGGCCATCCCCGGCACCGTGTTCCACGAGGTGTGGGAAACCCGCGCCACCCCCGCGCCGGTGGACAACGGCGCCGACCCCACGACCGGCCCCTTGAAGCTGCCGCCGCCGAAGCAGGGCACGCGCATCCGCTTCGTCGACATCCCGCCGGACACGGACGACTTCCTCGCGAAAGGAGCGGCCAGGATGCAGGAGGCCTTCACCCAGGCGGGCGACGCCGCGGCCTCCACCGTGCGGCACAACTCGCCGCACCCGCTGATGCACCGCACCGAGTCGATCGACTACGGCATCGTCATCGACGGCGAAATGACGCTGGTGCTGGACGAAGGCGAGGTGCTGCTGAAGCCCGGCAGCGTCGTCGTGCAGCGGGGCACCAACCACGCCTGGGCCAACCGGTCGGGCCGGCCCTGCCGCATGCTCTTCGTGCTGGTGGATGGCGCCTACGAGCCCGCCCTGGCCGCCGCGCTGGCCCGCCGCTGATCCGACGCGAGGACGCACGCCATGAAGTTCGCCACCTTGAACGACGGCACGCTCGACGGCCGCCTGGTGCTGGTCTCGCGCGACGGGGCACGCGCCGTCGCCACGACGGGCATCGTGCCCACGCTGATCGATGCGCTGCGCCACTGGGCCACGGTGCGGGCGCCGCTGCAGGCCCTGGCCGACGCGCTGGACGCCGGCACCGCGCCGCGCAGCTTCGCCTTCGACCCCGCCGCCTGTGCCGCACCATTGCCACGCAGCCCCCAATGGCTGGACGGCTCGGCCTTCCTGAACCACGGCCGGCTGATGGAGCAGGCCTTCAACACGCCGCCCATTCCCGACTTCGACACCGTGCCGGTGATGTACCAGGGCGCCAGCGACGACTTCCTGGGGCCGCACGACGACGTGCCGCTGCCGTCCGAAGTGCACGGCATCGATTTCGAGGGCGAGTTCGGCGTGGTCTGCGGGCCGGTGCCGATGGGTGTCTCGCCCGAGGCGGCGCTGGGCTGCATCCGCCTCGTCGTGCAGCTCAACGACTGGAGCCTGCGCGCCCTGGGGCCGCACGAGATGAAGACCGGCTTCGGCTTCCTGCAGGCCAAGCCGTCCACCGCCTTCGCGCCGGTGGCGGTGACGCCGGACGAGCTGGGCGAGGCCTGGCAGGGCGGCCGCGTGGGCATGAAGCTGCACGTGCAGTGGAACGGCGAACGCTTCGGCGAGCCCGACGGCGCCGAGATGAACTTCCACTTCGGCCAGCTGGTCGCGCACGCCGCACGCACGCGGCGGCTGAGCGCCGGCTGCATCATCGGCTCGGGCACGGTGTCCAACCGCGCGCGCAGCGCCGGCTCGGCCTGCATCGCCGAGCGGCGGGTGATCGAGAAGATCGACCTCGGCGCCATCCACACGCCTTTCATGCGTTATGGAGACCGCGTGCGCATGCAGGCCCGGTTCGCCGACGGCCGCGACGGGCCCTTCGGCGTGATCGACCAGCGCGTGGTGCCGGCCGGTGCGGCGGCCGTGGAGGGCTGAGGCATGCACGTGCTCGTCACCGGCGCCAACGGCTTCGTCGGCCGCGCGCTGGCCACGCGACTGGCGGCCGAAGGCCGGCTGGGCGGCCGCGCGCTGACGCGGCTGTCGCTGCTCGACCTGTCCTTCGGCGACGCGCCGGCGCACGAAGGCCCCGTGCACCGCCACGCCGGCGACCTGGCCGATGCGGCGCTGCTGGATGGCGCGCTGGCCGGCGTGCCGCTGGACGCGGTGTTCCACCTGGCCAGCGTGCCCGGTGGCACGGCCGAAGCCCATTACGAACTGGCCAGGCGCGTGAACCTGGACGCCACCATCGGCCTGCTGGAACGCGGCCGGGCGCAGGTGCTGGACGGCGGTGCGCCACCGGTGTTCGTCTTCGCCAGCTCCATCGCGGTGTTCGGCCCGCTGGCCGCGACCGTCACCGACGACACGCTGCCGCGGCCGCAGATGACCTACGGCGCACAGAAGCTCGCGGCCGAGGTGTTGGTCGACGATTTCAGCCGCCGCGGCTGGGTCGATGGCCGCTCGCTGCGCCTGCCCGGCGTGCTGGCGCGGCCACCGGCGCGCACGGGCCAGCTCTCGGCCTTCCTGAGCGACATCATCCGCGAGCTGGCGGCGGGCCGGTCCTTCGTCTGCCCGATGTCTCCGCAGGCCCGGACCTGGGCCTCGTCACGGCCCAACGTGGTCGACAACCTGCTGCATGCGGCCGTGATGCCGCTGGAAGGGCCGGGCGGGCGCCGCACCCACACCCTGCCGACCACGTGCTTCTCGATGGCCGAACTGGTCGACGCCATCGCGCAGGTGCATGGCGCCGATGCAGCCCGGCGCGTCCGCTACGAGCCCGATGCCGCCATCGAACAGCGTTTCGGCGGCTTCCCGCCGCTGCAGGCCACCGCGGCGCTGGCCGCGGGCTTCCGGGCCGACGACAGCCTGGCGGCCCTGGTGCGCGCGGCGCTGGATGGCGATGGCCAGGGCCTGCGTCACGGCGGGCGCTGACCGGCCCGGCACGGTGGGCACGGCCGTGGGGCGGGCGCGCCGCCGCGCATCAGCCACCGCCCACCCGCGTTCGCGCCACGGCCCGGCCGCGCGTCCCGCTCAATGCCGATGCCGCCGATAGAAGGCCAGCGCGTTCTTGAACATCACCTTGTCCCGAACCGCCACGCCGAACGGGGCGAGGTATTCCTCGGCGATCGCGATCTGGGCCTCGAAGCTGCCGTGCAGGGTGATCACCGGCCAGTTGCTGCCCCACACCAGGCGGTCCGCGCCGAAGGCGCTCATCAGCACGTCGAAATGCGCCTTGTACGAGGCCAGGTCGGTGGGGCTCGCGAACACCACGTCGCCGGGCGCGTACATGTCGTAGAACGACGAGAACTTCATGTACAGGTTGGGGCACACGTCGGCCAGGCGGCGGATCTCCAGCTCCCAGGTCGGGTCCACCGGCGGCGGCCCCTTCGCGCCGCCCAGGTGGTCGATGATGATGCGCAGGTCGGGCACGGCGGTGCACAGCGCCTGCACCTGGTCCTTCGGGTTCTTGCTGCCGCGGCTGATGATGTCCAGCGTCATGCCGCGCTGCGCCAGGTCGCGCAGGTTGGCCAGCTGCGCCGGGCTCAGCGTGATGCCCTCGGCCGGCCCGGTCAGGTAGCCGCGGATGCCGACGAAGCGCGGGTCGCGCGCGAAGCGCTGCAGGTCGCTGGCAAAGGTCGGCGCGCCGATCTCCAGGTTGCCGACGAAGAAGGAATAGAAGCGGTCGCGCCGCACCAGGTCGAGGATCCACTGGTTGTCCTCGACGATGCCGCTGGCCTCCACGATGCCGGCCGTGACGATGCCGTTGGCGCGCGCGATGGCGCTGTATTCGGGCGGCAGCACGTCGCGGAAGATGGGCCCTTCCGCCGGGGTGGGCCAGGGCACGCCGCCCGGCCGCGTGACCTGCCAGAAGTGGATGTGCGTCTCGACGATGGGCCGCCGGCCGGGCAGGGCGCTGCGTTCGGCCTGCTCGATCGCGGCGCGCAGCGCGGGGTCGTCCGCCCGTTGGTCCGCGCGGGCCGTGGGCGCCCACGCCATGCCCAGCAGCGTGGCCGCCGCGGCGGCCCAGCAGGCGAGGCGGTTCTTCACTGTCCCGTTCATACGCGTCTCCTGTTCGATGGAATCGGTGCTGCTCGAGAAGGGAAGCGGGCCCGCGGCGGTGGCTCGAGCACCAGACCGCCGCGGGTGCATCAGGTCACTTCTTCCGCCAGTGCCGCGCGCAGGCGGGGCTGCGCCAGCGCCAGCCCGTGTCGTTCGGCCAGGGCCACGATGGGCGCCAGGCGCCTGGCCTTCTTCTGCGCGTGGTCCTGCGCGATGTCGGCCAGGCGGTGGGCAAGGAAGGGGTTCAGCAGGCGCTCGCGCAGCGTGGCGAGGTAGCGCAGCGCGGCGTCGCGCTGGCCCAGGGCGTGGAAGACCGGCACGATCTCCTCGGCCCACAGCGCCTCCAGCTCGGGCCGCAGCACCGGGTCGTGCATCGCCTCCAGCACCGTCATGGAGGCGGGCCGGCCGTCGTGCTGCCAGCGTTCGGCGAGGAAGGTGTGGCCGGCGTTCAGCAGCAGCAGCTTCAGCCGCGCGTGGTCCTGCAGCTGGTCGGTGAGCACGATGGCCGGGTGGGCGCAGGGCAGCACCAGCCGGGGTTGGGCTTCCACCGCCCACAGCGCATACGGCTCGGCCACCGCGCCGGCCGGCTCGATGGGCTGCGAGACGATGCGGTCGACCAGGGTGTTGGCCCACACGCAGTGCTGTTCGAGCCAACGCACGAAAGACGTGGCCATGCCCCAGCCGCGCGCCAGCGTGCAGACGATGCCGCGCAAGGTGTCGCCATTGCGCTCGACCAGTTCGCAGGGCAGCAGGGACAGCGGCGCCTGCGGCCGGCGCAGCCAGCGCTGGTGCAGCAGGGCCAGCAGCTTGGCGGGGAAGCTGCGCGGCACGCGGCCGGGCTGCTGCAGCAGCGGCGGACCATCGGCGGGGTCGAGCAGGTAGCCGCGGTCCGCCGTGTTGCTGACGATCACCTGCACGTCCGACACCATGGCCTCCAGCACCCGCTCCCACGCCGTGTCGGCTTGCACCGCCGCCACCACGGCGCGGCACCACACGGTGCGGTCGACGGCCCGCCCGGCTTCGATGCCACACAGCCGCACCGGGTAGCCGGCGCCCGTGGCCAGCGCGGCGGTGCGGCCCGCGCTGGCGGTGTGGCCGGTGGTCTGCACCACCAGGATGCCGCCCAGGGCCTCGTGCGAGGCCAGGGCTTCGCTGACGAAGAGGTCCACGTGCGCCAGCAGGAAGCGCCCGGTGCCGAACTGCAGGATGGCGGGCTTCAGCATTCGACGATCGCCTTCACGACGCCGGCCGCCGGGTCCAGCAGGCCGGCAAAGCGCGCCGGCACGTCGGCCAGCGCCAGGCGGTGGGTGTTGAGGCCGGCCGGGATGCGGCCCGCGCGCATGGCCTGCAGCACGGTCTCGAAGTCCTCGGCGGTCGCGTTGCGGCTGGCCAGCAGCGTGGTTTCGCGCTTGTGGAACTCGGGGTCGTCGAAGCAGATCTCGGACTGCACCACCGAGATGAGCACGTAGGTGCCCGCGTGCGCGACGAAACGGAAGCCGCGCTTCATCGCCTCGGGGTTGCCGGTGGCGTCGAACACCACGTCGAAGAACTCGTTCGACGACAGCGCGGCCAGTTGCTCGACGTCGTGCGCGCCGAGCGTGACGCAGGCGGCCACGCCCAGCTGGCGCTCGCACATGGCCAGCCGGTCCTGCCGCGAATCCAGCGCGGTGACGCTGGCGCCGCGCAAGGCCGCGAAGAGCATGGCGCCCATGCCGATCGGGCCCGCGCCCACCACCAGCACGCGCTGGCCGGCACGCACGCCGGCGCGCCGCACCGCGTGGGCGCCGATGGCCAGGAACTCCAGCATCGCGGCCTGGTCCAGGCTCACGCCTTCGGCCCGGTGCACGAAGGGCGCCGGCACGCTCAGGTACTCGGCGAAGGCGCCGTCGCGGTGCACGCCCAGCACCTGCAGCCGGGTGCAGCAGTTGCTGCGCCCGGCCCGGCAGGCGATGCATTGGCCGCAGGAGAGGTAGGGCATGACGTACACCACGTCGCCCTCCGCCAGGCCGCTGCGGGCCGGCGCCTGGGCCACCACGCCCGAGAGCTCGTGCCCCATCACCCGCGGGTAGCTCAGGTAGGGCTGGCGGCCGGCGAAGATGTGCAGGTCGGTGCCGCAGACGCCGACGCGCTTCACGCGCAGCAGCACCTCGCCCTCGCCGGGAACGGGCATCGGGCGCTCTTCGGCCCGCAGCTCGCCCGGCCTGTCGCAGACGACCGTGAGCATGGCGGCCCCTAGCCGTGGAAGCGCTTGTGGATGGCGGCGAGCTGGCCGTTGGCGGTGTTGGCCTGGATCCAGTCGTTGATCCACTTCTGCAGCCGCGGCTCGCCCTTGCGCATGCCGATGCCCAGCGGAAAGCCCTTCATCACGAACTTGACCTCCAGGTCGCGCTGCGGCGCGTTCTCCCGCATCGTCTTCACCAGCGCAGGCGACGTGGCGACGATGTCCACCTGGCCGCTGGTCACGGCGGTGATCAGGGTGGCGTCGTCGTCATAACGAACGATCTGAGCGTCCTTGGCGCTTTCGGTCGCCAGCTTGTCGTTGGTGGTGCCGCGCGTGCTGGCCACGCGCTTGCCCGCCAGGTCCTCGAAGCCCTTGATCGCGGACGCCTTCGGCCCGGCGATCACCGACAGGATCTGCGCATAGGGCACCGAGAAGTCGATGACCTTCTCGCGCTCGGGCGTGACCGACAGCGACGAGACCACGATGTCGGCCTTGCCGGTCTGCAGGAAGGGGATGCGGTTGGCACCCGTGGTCTGCACGATCTCCAGCTCCACGCCGAGGTCCTTGGCCAGCAGCCGGGCCGTCTCCACGTCGGAGCCGGTGGCCTTCATCTGCGCATCGGTCATGCCGTAGGGCGGCACGCCGAGGTCGATGGCGATGCGCACCTTCTTCGCCGCGCGGATGTCGTCGAGCAGGTCGGCGTGCGCCAGCGGCGCGACGACGGCGGCGGCCAGGGCCAGCGTGGCCTTCAGCAGCGTGTGCAGCAGCGTGGAACGGCGGATCATGAGCGGTCTCCTTGGCAGTGGGGCAGGGCAGCGCCGTTGCGGGCCTACAAGCCATTGCCGAGGAACTGGCACAGCTCCTCGGTGCGCGGCGCGTCGAGCAGGGCGGCCGGGCCTTCCTCCCAGACCTTGCCGCGGTGCATGAAGATCACGTGGTCGGCGACCTTGCGGGCGAAGGCCATCTCGTGGGTGACGAGGATCATCGACATGCCGCCGCGCGCCAGCCCTTCGATCACCTTCAGCACCTCGCCGGTCAGTTCCGGGTCCAGCGCGGAGGTGATCTCGTCGAACAGCATCAGCTGCGGCTTCATCGCCAGCGAGCGGGCGATGGCCACCCGCTGCTGCTGGCCGCCGGACAGCTGCGACGGATAGGCCCGGGCCTTGTCCGCCAGCCCCACCTGCGACAGCACGTGCGCGGCCAGTTCACGCTGCGCGGGGCGCGGCAGCTTCAGCACCAGGCGCGGCGCCAGCAGCACGTTCTCTTCAGCCGTCAGGTGCGGAAAGAGGTTGTAGCTCTGGAACACGATGCCCACGTCGCGGTGCAGGCGGGTCACGTCCAGCCCCGGCGCCGTCAGGTCGTGGCCACAGACGCGGATGCGCCCGGCGTCGATGGTTTCCAGCCGGTTGATGCAGCGCAGCGCGGTGCTCTTGCCCGAGCCGCTGCGGCCGATGATGGCCACCACCGAGCCCGGGCGCACCTGGAACGACACGCCTTCCAGCACGCTGGCGATGCCGAAGCGCTTGCACACGGCGTCGAGCTCAACGATGGGCGACATCGAAGCTCCGTTCCAGCCGCCGGCTCCAGGCCGACAGCGGATAGCACAGCGAGAAATACAGCAGCGCGATCAGCAGGAAGACGATCAGCGGCCGGAAGGTGGCGTTGTTGATCATCTGGCCGGCGCGCGCCATCTCGACGAAGCCGATGGCCGAGGCGAGCGAGGTGTTCTTGACGATCTGCACCATGAAGCCCACCGTCGGCGGCGTGGCGATCTTCACGGCCTGCGGCAGGATCACGTGCACCAGGCGCTGGCGCCAGTTCAGCGCCAGGCAGGCGGCCGCTTCGTCCTGCGTGCGCGGCACGGCCTCCAGGCTGCCGCGCCAGATCTCGCCCAGGTAGGCCGAGACGTAGGTGGACAGGCCGATCGCCGCCGCCACGATGGGCTCCACCACCAGGCCCAGCGCGGGCAGGCCGAAGTAGGTCAGGAACAGCAGGATCAAGAGCGGCGTGCCCTGGACCAGCTTGATGTACAGCATGGCCAGCGTGCGCAGCGGACGCGGCGCATACACCCGCACCAGCGCCAGCACGAAGCCCAGCGCGCCACCGCCGGTGAAGGCCAGCAGCGACAGCACGATGGTCCAGCCGAAGCCGCGCAGCAGGAACAGCAGCTGCTCGGGGCTGAGGCTGATCACAGCGGCGTCCCCAGCCGGCGCCGGCGCGGGAATGCCGCGCTGCCGACGGCCCAGAAGAGCAGCCGCAGCAGCAGCGACAAGGCCAGGTAGGCCGCGGCGACCAGCAGGTAGGTCTCCACCGAGCGAAAGGTGTCCGACTGCACCCGGTTGGCGACCGCGGTCAGCTCCTCCGCCGAGATCTGCGAGGTGATCGACGAGGCCAGCATCAGCAGCACGTACTGGCTGGTCAGCGCGGGCCACACGCGCTCGATGGCTGGCGGCAGCACCACGTGGCGCAGCTGCTGCCAGCGGCTCAGCGCCAGGCATTCGGCCGCCTCGCGCTGGCTGCGCGGCACGGCCTCGATGCCGGCGCGCACGATCTCCGCCGTGTAGGCGCCGACGTTGACCACCAGCGCCACCACCGCCGCGGTGAACGCGCCGAGCCGCAGGCCGACCGAGGCGAGGCCGAAGTAGACGATGAAGATCTGCACCAGCAGCGGCGTGTTGCGGATGGCTTCCACGTAGGCGGCGGCGATGCGGGCCAGGGCGCGCGAGGGCCCGGTGCGCGCCAGCGCGCACAGCACCCCCAGCCCGAAGCCCAGCACCGTGGCGCTGACCGACAGCGCCAGCGTGGTCGCGGCCCCGGCCAGCAGGTCTGGCCAGTACACGAGCGATGCGGAGAACTCCAGGTCGTATCGCATGGCACTCCCGCGGGGTGGACCGCAGGGTTCTGCAAGGTCGGTCGCATGGTAAGGCCACTTTGCCGATCGTGTAAAGGCGGCCTGACCAATTGAACGAGCGGCGTGCACGGGCGGGCGGCCCGCGCCCATAATCGGCCGGTCCTCACTTCGATCCGAGCGGCCATGGCGTTCCAGTTCAAGCCCGTCGAATCGCGCCGGCTCTACCAGCAGATCGCCGACCAGATCCGGGAATTGATCGACCGCGGCGGCTTCGAGGCCGGCATGCGCCTGCCGCCGGAGCGCGACCTGGCGCTGCAGCTCGGCGTCTCGCGCCCGTCGCTGCGCGAGGCGCTGATTGCGCTGGACGTGGAGGGGCGCGTGGAGGTGCGCGGCGGCTCGGGCGTCTACGTGTCCGCGCCCAAGCCCGGCCAGCCGGGCGGCAAGACCGCCGCGCTGGGCGAGAGCCCGAGCCAGCTGATGGAGGCGCGCTCGGTGATCGAAGGCGAACTGGTGACGCTGGCCTGCGCCCGCATCACGCAGGGGCCGCTGTCACGGCTGCGCGAGATCCTGGGCCAGATGGAAGCGGCGATCGAGCGGCGCGCCGACCGCGTCGAGCTCGACCGCCAGTTCCACGTCGTATTGGCCGAAGTGAGCGGCAACGCGATCCTGGCGCGCCTGGTGGGCGAGCTGTTCGACGAACGCCACAGCCCGATCTCGGCCAAGATCAGCTCGCGCTTCGAAAGCGCCCGCACCTGGAAGGCGGCGCTGAAGGAACACGACACGATCCTGAAGGCGGTGGAGGCGCGCGACCCGATCGCCGCGCAGTCGGCCATGCGGGCGCACCTCAAGGCGTCTGCGACGCGGTGGGTGGGCGATTGAAGGCCGCCGGCACGGGGCGCACCCTGGACGACCTTACGAACCGCTGACGCCGGAAGTCAGCGTGCGGGCCCCACCCCGCGGATCGGGGTTGGTCACGCCGCCATCATGTTTGCGCCCGTTTGCGCGCACAACATGCCCGCCGATGGGGACGCCGCACTTTCCTGACGCGCATGGGCAACGGCTGCTGGGCCGGGCGTGCCGGCTCGGGCTGATGGCCCTGGTCCTCGGCGTGCCGCTGCACGGCGCCCTGGGGCAGGAAGCGCAGCCCCAGCGGACGGAGGCGCCGATCCCGCGCCTGGGCAGCATCGACTTCGCCGCGTTGCCGCTGCAGGACGCCATCGTGTCCCGGCGCGGCCCCGGCACGCGCCGGCTGGCGGTGTTCGCCGATCCCGACTGCGTCTACTGCAAGCAGCTCGAAGGCGTCCTGCAGGGGCGGGACGACATCACCGTCTACACCTTCCTGCTGCCCATCCTCGGCCCCGCATCGCTCGACAAGGCCCGCGCCGTCTGGTGCAGCGCGGACCGCGACGTGGCCTGGCGCGCCTGGATGCAGGCGGGCACGCGGCCCGCAACGCCGGCCGGCTGCGACACCAGCGCGCTGGACCGCAACCTGGCCCTGGCCAGGAGCCACGGCATCCGCGGCACGCCCGCACTCGTCTTCCCGGATGGCGCCCGCATCACCGGCGCACCGGGGGCGCTGGAACTGGAGCGGCAGCTCGCACAGCACCACGCCACAGCACCCGCCGCGAAGCCGTAACGACCGGTTCGCGAGTGTGAGCAGTCAACTGTCCATCATGTCTCCAGGCCGGGCCGCGGGCAGATTGCGCGCGCCCTGGCATGAGAACCAGGGCGCCACGACCCACGAGGCCACCCCTACACCACCACGCCGGAGAACCGCGCACACCATGAATCGAACCCCATGCCTCACCGGCCTGTTCAGGCACGCCGCACCCGCGGCACGCCTGGCGGTGCTCGCCGCCGGCCTGTCGGCCGGTGCCACGAATGCGGCCCAGGCCGCCAATTGCACCGATGCCCCGGTCAGCGGCCGCAGCTACTACATCGTCAACAAGGCCAGCGGCCTGCAGCTGGACGTGGCGGGCTACTCGCGCGACCCGGGGGCCAAGGTCATCCAGTGGACGCCCGCGCAGCAGGGCAACCAGCAGTGGACCTTCAACCAGGTCAACGGTGCCTGGACCATCCGCGCCGTGCACAGCGGCCAGGCGCTGGACCTGCTGGCCTGGAACCCCTCCGACAAGGCGCCCATCGGCCAGTACACCTACTCGGGTTACGCGAACCAGCAGTGGGTGGTGGTGCCCAGCGGCAACGCCTACACCATCGCCTCCAACTCCTCGAAGCTGCTGCTGACGGTGGCCGACACGAACAACGGCAGCCCGCTGGTGCAGCGCCCCGACCAGCAGGGCTCGCTGCTGCAGCGCTGGTACTTCAACCCGGTGGACGGCAAGTGCAACGGGTCCAGCAACTTCGGCAGCTTCATGGGCTCCGACCGCGTGCTGGTCGGTGGCGGGCTGGACTACCGCGACACCCGCTGGGGCCCGAGCACCAACACCACCGACACGCTGAACAAGGCGCCGTGGGACCTGCGCTACAGCTACGTGCACAGCGCCAAGACCGCGCCGCTGCCTTCCTGCTACGAGCTGTGCACGATCGGCTGCGGCGGCTGGTGGGGCTGCGAGAACATGAGCAGCGACGGCAAGTGGAACACCACGCCGGGCCTCAAGATCACCTTCCCGAACGACGACAACGCCAACTTCTTCAAGCTCGACGGCCAACCGCACCGGCTGATCCAGCAGTGGACCTGGTACCAGGCGGAGGACCTGTCGAAGGTGCAGCAGGCCCTGAACAAGGCCGCCGGACGGCCGTCGGACCAGCAGGACTACCGCGGCGCCATCAACAACCCGACGCTGCTGAAGGCCTACCTGGACGACTACCGCTTCTTCCTGAAGAAGATCGGCACCGAGAAGAACATCATCCAGCTCGAGCCTGATTTCTGGGGCTTCATCCGCGTCAAGAGCGGCGACCATCCCAACGACGCGCACTGGATTCCGGCGGCGGTGAAGAGCGCCAGCGGCGGCGACTGCAACACGGCGCAGGACGAGGACAGCGCCGCGGGCCTCGCCAGCTGCATGATCAAGATGGCACGGCGCTACGCCGTCAACTCCACCGTGGGGCTCCACCTCTCGTGCTGGGACATCAACCAGAAGCCCGAATCGGCCGTCGACGGCCTGCAGGCCTGCATCCGCTACTACAAGTCGCTCAATGCCGGCCAGGGCGACTTCCTGGTGGGTGACGTGACCGACCGCGATGCCGGCTGGGCCATCCAGCCCGAGAACCTCGGCTGGGACCGCGGCCGCTACTACCAGTGGGACGACGCCACCTTCGACCAGTTCCTGGTGACCATCAAGGCGGTGACCGAGGCCGTCGGCAAGCCGATGATCCTGTGGCAGATCCCGCTGGGCAACGAGAACATGCCGAACACCTACGGCCCGCGCGACCAGTGGGGCAACCGCACGGCCGGCAGGTGGAAGGACGACAAGGTCAAGCATCTCTTCACGAAGATGGACCGTGTCGCCGCGGCCCACATCGTCGCGCTGCAGTTCGGCGCCGGCCACAACGAGACGACGTCGACCGAGACCGATGGCGGCTACCTGCTCTGGTACGCCACCCAGTACTACAACAACCTCAAGAACGGCTCCCAGGTCGGCAAGCTGAGGTGATGCGATGACGGCCCGGCACCGGTCGGCGGACGACAGAATCCGCCTGCGGTGGCGGGCCGCGCCGTATTGCTCGGGACGCGTGTGGAGATGCTGTATCGCTTCGGGGACTTTCGGGTCGACGTCCAGGCACGCCGCCTGGATCGCTGCGGCGATCCGGTGCCGCTGGAGCCGCGTCCCTTCGACCTGCTCGTCCACCTGATCCGCCAGCGCCGGCGCGTGGTCTCGAAGGAAGAGCTGCGCGAACAGCTCTGGCACGGGGCCGCGGCGTCGGACGCCGCCCTGTCGCGTGCGGTGATGAAGCTGCGCCGCGCGGTCACGCCACCCGGCAGCGCCGAGGTCATCCGCACGGTGGCGCGGGCGGGCTACCGCTTCGTGGCGCCGCTCTCGGCCGGAACCGACGGCCCTGCCGAGCCACTGGCCGACGGCGCTGCCGCGCCCCATGGCCGGACCATCGCCTTGCTGCCGGTCGAGAACGCCACCGGGGACGCTTCACTGGCCTGGCTGGAACTCGGCCTGATGGCGCAGGCGGTGCGCGAGCTGGAAGACCGGCCGGGCGTGACGCCGGCCGCGATTCCATCGGTGATGGCGTCGCTGCAGGGTGCGCTGGGCCCGGCCTCGCGCAAGGCGTCGAGCCACGCCTCGGCGGGCGCCCCGGCCGCCCCGGTGGCTGCCCATGCCGCCGCCCATGTGGCCGTGGATGCCGCCGTGCGCCGGGCCACCGGCGCGGCCCTCGTCGTGCACAGCCGCATCGTGCGGGGGCAGGGCGCCGAACTGCAACTGCTCTACACGGCCCGCGGCAACGCCTCCTTCAAGGGATCGGTGGCGTCCGACCGGCCCACCGATCTCGCCACCCGGTTCGCCGACGCCCTGGTGCAGGCCGTGCACCCTGGCGCCGGGCCGCCGCCCCCGCGGCCGCGGCACGACCCGCTGGCCGATGAGTGCGTCACGCGCGGCCTGCAGGCCATGACGGTGCACCGCTGGTCGAAGGCGGCCAACCTGCTGCGGCTCGCGCTGGAGCTGGAGCCCGACCGCATCGATGCGCAGCTGGGCTTGCTGCGCGCGCTGGGCAACCTTGGCGATCACAGCATGCTGCCCCTCGCGCAGCGCTTGCTGGATAACGCACAAAAGGAGCACGACAGCATGCTGGCGGCCCGCGTGCACCAGATGCTGGGCCTGCTCCACCTGCGCCGCTCGGACCTGCCGCAGGCGGACCACCACCTGGCGCTGGCGCTGGAATGCGCGGCCGGCCGGGGCGGGGCGCACTGGACCTCGGGCACGCTGATGCTGCAGGCGGCCACGGCGATCAACCGGCTGCAGCACGGGCGGGCGCGCCAGATCATCGCGCGCATGTACGAGCAATGCGCCATCAGCGGCGACCGCATCGTGCCCGTCTCGGGCCTCGGGCTCGAGGTCCACGCGATCGCGGCCGGCGGTGACCTCGAGCAGGCGGTCGTGCGGTCGATCGAGTCGGCACGGCGTGCGCGCGAGTTGCGCCTGCATGGCTACCTGGTCGCCTCCTGTGACAACACGGCCGTGTTCCTCGCCAAGCTCGGGCGCCTCGCCGAGGCGGCGGTGCATTCCGAGGAATCCGTGGCCTCGGCGCTCGCTGTCGAGAACGCGGCCGACGCCTGGCGCTCGATGCCCACCCTGTGCTGGATCTACCGCCTCGCCCGCACGCCCGAAGCCGCCAGGCAGGCCCTCGGGCGCCTGGCCGATCCGGCCGACCTGGCCAACCCGCAGTACGCCTGGCAGGCCCGCGGGCTGCTGGCCGCCGCCGAAGGCCGGCATGCCGACGCCGCCGAGGAGCTGCTGCGCGCGGTGCGCACGCACCGCCAGCTGCAGCATGGCTACGACGAAGGGCAGACCCTGCCGTGGCTGGTCGATGCGCTGGTGCTCAGCGGTCGCCTGGCCGAGGCCGAAGCCGAACTCGCGGCCGCGACGGCGCCCCACCTGGCGGCCAGCGCCGACCTGCAGCACCAGATGCTGCACGCGCAGGCCCTGCTGGCGCACGCCCAGGGCCGCGCCATTCAGGCGATAGGCTGCCTGACGCAGCTCGCCGACTCAGCGGCGGCCCCGCTGTGGCGCGCCTGGGCCTGCATCGACCTGGCCTGGCTGCAGGCCGAGGCCGGACTGCTCGACGCCGCGGCCCGCACCCTGGACCGCGTGCCGTCCGTGCTCGCCGAACACCCACTGGTCCGGGCCGCGCGGGCGCGCCTTCGGGCAACGGGTGCGGCGTGCGCGCCTGTGCAGCATCTGCCCACCCGATGCTGCGGTCCCGCATGACCGACACCACCTATCACTTCGGCCGCTGCGAATTGCGCATCGGTGCCCGCGAACTGCTGGTCGACGGGCGCGCGCAGGCGCTGGAGCCGCTGGCCTTCGACCTGCTCGCGCACCTGCTGCGCCACCGCCACCGCGACGTGACGAAGGACGAGCTGCTCGACGAGGTCTGGCTGGGCCGCATCGTCTCCGTCGGCGCGGTCGCCCGGGCAGCGATGACGGTGCGCAAGGCCATCGGCTGCGTCGCCGGCGCACCGCTGATCCAGACCATCCACCGGGTCGGCTACCGCTTCGTCGGCGAGGTTCGCGAGACCACGCTGGCCACGCCGGACCCGGCAGCCGCCGGCGGCCCCGTGAGCGTCGCGCTGCTGCCGTTCGAGAACCTGACGGGCGACCTGTCGCTGGACTGGGCCACGATCGGACTGATGGCGCTGGTGGGCACGGCACTGGCCACCGATCCCCGCCTGGCGCCGCTGACGGTGCACGAGGTGTCGGCGGCCATGCACGGGCTCGGGCCCGAGGCCCCGGTGGAGGCGCGCGTCGAGGCCCTGAGGCAACGGACCCGCGCGGACCATGTCGTGCACACGCGCATCCGGCGCGAAGAGCAGGGTTTCCGGCTCGACTACTGGCTGCTGTCCAGTCCGGGCGCCGCCGTCCGCACGGTCTACGCCGGCGACCTCGTGCGGCTCGGCCGTGCACTGGCGCGGCACCTGGTGCGCGACCTGCTGCCGGGCATGGCCGACGGCACCGACATCTTCACGCTGCACGATCCCTGGGCCATGCAGCTGCTGGCGCGGGCCATGCAGGCATCCGCCGACCGGCGCTGGCGGCGCGCGCTGTGCATGCTTCGCGTCGTGGTCGACCTCGAGCCTAACTACGAAGAAGCGCGGCATGAACTGGCGCGCGTGGAGGCGCTGGCGGCGCAGTGTGCCGGCCCGGAGCCGGCAGGTCGTTCTTTGTCGCTGAGCCAGCCCGCACCAAGAAGGCGATAAGGACTGGCCAGACAAGTCCTCACTCGACGCGTTGCGCCGTGACGGATCGAACAGGTGCGAGAAGGATGGCGGCAAACCCAGGCGGATCACGTCTGTTGGCTGCGTGATCTGGTCAATGGGTGATGGACGAGATATCGCCATCGATGGTCGATCAATGGCGCAGCTTCCCTTCTGCAGTCACAACGGACAGATCCACGTGCCTGGAGCCTGCATGATTCTTCGTCGAGAACTGCACCTTGAATCCACCAAGGTCGTAGTCCACCATCTGCTCCAATCCGCGCCGGACACCATCCGCAGTGACATCGTTCGTGAGACGAATGGCCTCGTAGATGAGTTTTGCGCTGATATAGCCTTCCAGGTTGAAGTAGCTTGGAGGCTGCGTTGAGTCTGCGTGGCGCCGATAATCCTCGTGGAACGCCTTGATGATTGGCAGTGATACCCGTCCGATGTTTGGCATCACTTGAACAATGCCAATCCCTGCTGCCGAAGAACCGAGAGCGTCGAAGAGCAGTCGGTGGTCGGCATAAGAGAGTGCATAGAGGCGTGTCCCCATCTTGTGGCGGTGCAGTGCCTTTGCCGCCTCCACAGTCGCCTGTGGAGGCGCAAGCACAATGAGTGCCTGGGGCTGACTTCGACGTATCGTCGCCATTGCGGCTTCCAGCGACGCCGCATCTCCCAGGCGAAAGGACGGCTTGCACACGACACGCGCACCGTGTGAGGCCACCGCACTTTCGCCCAGAGACAGGCCTTGCAGACCAAATGGGTTCTGCGACGCCAGCAGACCAATGTCGCGGAACCCGATGCCCACCAATTGCTTCACCAACGTGCTGATCTGGTCAGCGTCGGACGCGCGAAAGTGAAATATGTTGCGCTGCCAGGCGCGTGACGATTCGGCGCCGGGAACCACCCCAACGATTGGAAGCACGGTGGAATCCAGGTCTCCTCCTCGAATGACCTCCAGGGCCCCGGCGGACCCCACGATTGGCAACAGCGCGGAAGCACGTCCGACCATCGACGAAACCAGTCGCCGAGTCTCGTGAGGATCAAACCTGTCGTCTGCCTTTTCAATCCGGAAGCGTTGACCATTCACGCCGCCTCTCTCATTGACGCTGTCGAAGAAGACTTTCGCTCCGATGTACAGATCGCCGGCATCCTTGGACACCGGACCGGTATAGCCGGCGACGTGCCCTATGACGATGTCCGCTGCGAACGCATGATTCGCCAAGCACGCAAGGACAACGAGAATCAGCTGAGCAGCGCGGCGGACTGGCGTACTGGACTTGAGGCTGAATGCCGCGAGGAAGCACGTTCCGAGATGAATGATGCGCATGTTCCACTCCTTCGGGAGGCCCCCTCTCCGGCGTTTTCGCCGGTCAATGCCGGTCAAGCAGCATCGACGCGTCGTCCCGTGGCCGGATCGAACAGGTGCGTGAAGGCACGCTGCAAGCCCAGCCGGATCACGTCTCCGGGCTGCGCCGTGATGCGCTCGCGAAACACCGCGGTGATGGGCTGCCCGCCCACGGTGGCCATGACCTGCGTTTCCGAGCCCGTGGGCTCGACCACCTCGACGCGGGCCTCGAATCCGCCACTGTCGAGCACGAAGTGTTCGGGGCGGATGCCGTAGAACAGTTCAGCGCCGGCGCTTCCCTCCGTGGGCATCGGGCAGGCCAGGACGCCGCCACCGGCCAGCGCGAAGCCGCCGGGTTGCAGCCGGCCCTTCAGCAGGTTCATCGCCGGGCTGCCGATGAAGCCGGCGACGAACAGGTTGGCGGGCCGGTCGTAGACCTCCAGCGGCGTGCCGACCTGTTGCACCACGCCGTCGTTGAGCACCACGATCTTGTCGGCCATGGTCATGGCTTCCACCTGGTCGTGGGTGACGTAGATGACGGTCGTGCGCAGGCGCTGGTGCAGGGCCTTGATCTCGGTGCGCATCTGCACGCGCAGCTTGGCGTCCAGGTTCGACAGTGGCTCGTCGAACAGGAACACCTGAGGATCGCGCACGATGGCCCGGCCCATCGCCACGCGCTGCCGCTGGCCGCCTGAAAGCTGGCGCGGGTAGCGGTCGAGCAGGTGTGCCAGGTCCAGGATTTTCGCGGCGCGGTCCACCTTGGGAGTGATCTCTCCCGCCGGCGTGCCTTTCATCTTCAACGAGAAGGCCATGTTCTGCTGCACCGTCATGTGCGGGTACAGCGCATAACTCTGGAAGACCATGGCAATGTCCCGGTCCTTCGGTGGCACCTGGTTGATCACCTTGGGGCCGATGCGGATCTGGCCTTCGCTGATGTCTTCCAGCCCCGCCACCATGCGCAGCAGCGTGGACTTGCCGCAGCCGGAAGGGCCGACCAGCGTGACGAACTCGCCGTCCTGGATGTCGACGTCGACGCCGCGGATGATGTGCACGCCGCCATAACTCTTGCGGATGCCTTGGATGCTGACGGAGGCCATGCGGTCTGTTTCCTCGATGTGTTGTGCGTGTGTGGTCGTCAGCCCTTGACGGAGCCCGACGTGAGCCCGGCCACGATGTGTTTCTGCGCGGCGAAGAAGATCACCACCGCCGGCAGGATGGTGAGTGCGATGAAGGCGAGCACCAGGTTCCAGTCGGTCGAGTATTCGCCTTGGTAGGCCATGATGCCCAGGGGCCAGGTGTAGAGAGACTCGCGGTTGAACACCACCAGCGGCAGCAGGTAGGCATTCCAGCTCTGCACGAAGACGATCACCCCCACCGTGGCGAGGATGGGCCGCGACAGCGGCAGCGTGACGTGCCAGAAGAAGCGGAAGTAGCCGCAGCCGTCGATCAGCGCCGCTTCGAACAGCTCGCCCGGCAGCTGCTTGAAGTAGTTGCGGAACAGCAGCAGGCTGGTGGCCAGGCCGAAGGCCACCTGAGGCAGCACGATGCCCCAGTAGGTGTCCAGCATCCCCAGGTCGCGGATCTTGATGAAGAGCGGCAGGATGGCCGTGGCGGCCGGGAACATCAGGCCCAGCAGCAGGTAGTTCAACAGGAAGCCGGAGCCGATGAAGCGCACCTGCACGAAGATGTACGCGGCCATGGCCGAGACGGTGAGCGTGAGCACCACCGTCAAGGCCGCGACGATGAGCGAATTGCCCAGCAATTGCCAATAGCGCCCGCCGGCCAGGATGGCCCAGTAGTTCTGCCATTCCCATTGCGCCGGCAGGCCGAAGGGATTGACGCGCAATTCGCCGAGCGTCTTGAAACCGCCCAGCACGGTGACCAGCATGGGCATCAGCACGACGGAAGCCACAACGATCAGCGGCACGTAGCGCAGCACGGGCGGCATGTGGCCCGGGGCGGATTGTTCGGGGGAAAGGCGGTCAGTCATGGCGCATCACGGTTCGCTTGTAGCCAAAGGCAAAGGCCACGCAGATGACGAAGAGCACCACGCCCATGGCACTGCCGTAGCCGATGTCCATGCGGGTGAGGCCGGCGCCGTAGAGGTGGCTGACCATCGTCTGCGTGCTGTTGTTGGGGCCGCCTCCGGTCAAGGCCATCACCAGGTCGAACTTCTGGATCGACGACAGGATGGCGAAGAACACGGTGAGGCGGACGGTGGAGCCCAGCAGGGGCAAGGTGATGCGGCTGAACACCTGCCAGCGCGAAGCGCCGTCGATGCGTGCGGCCTCGTACAGGCTGCGGTCGATCTGCTGCAGGCCGGCGATGTACAGGATCATGTAGAAGCCGAAGTACTTCCACACCGAGACGATCAGCACCGCCACCATCGCCAGCTGGGGGTCGGCCAGCATGTGCGGCGCCTCGGCGCTGCCGAACCAGCCCCACAGCTTGGGCAGCAGGCCGTAGTCGCCGTCGTAGATGAAGCGCCAGATCAGGCCCGTGGCCACCTCGGCCAGGATGTAGGGCAGGAAGAAGATCAGGCGGAAGGTGGTGGTGCCGGGCACGCGGTCCACCAGCAGCACGGCCAGGCCCAGCGCCAGCGGCAGTTGCACCAGCAGGGTCACGAGCATGATCAGGCCGTTGTTGAACAGCGCCTGGTGGAAGGTCTGGTCTTCGAGCAGCAGCTTGAAGTTGAGCCAGCCCACCATCTTCGATGGTGCACCGTAGCCGTTCCACTGGAACAGGCTGTACCAGATCGCCTCGCCCATGGGCAGCACGACGAACAGGGTGAAGAGCAGGAGCGCCGGCGGCAGGAAGAGCAGCAGCACGGGGGCGGTGCCGCCGTCGCGGGGCGACAGGCTGCGCGATGCGCGGCCCAGCCGCCGCGATGGGCTTGCGGCCGCAGGCGCCGGTTGCTTGGCGGGCATGGATGTGTGGTTCACGGGTTCAGCTTCCAGGTCTGTCGTTCCTGCCATGACGCGGCGCGGCGCCAGGCCCGCTGGATGGCGGCGGCCGCCTCCGCGGGTGAGGTCTTGCCGGCGGCAAGGTGGGTGGCCATGTCGTTGACCACGGCGCCGGCCAGCGGCCCCAGCGCCTGGTCGAGGTTCACCTGCACCACCTTGGCCTCGGCCACGTTCTGCAGCGTCTGCTTCAGGATCGGGCGGCTGATGGCCTTCAGGCTCTCGGTGACCGGCGGGATGTAGAGCCCACGCTCTGCCGCGAGCCGCTGGTTGCCGGGCTCGGAGAAGAAGCGCAGGAAGTCCACCGTCTGCTTCGGCGAACCCTTGGTGACGATCCAGCCGTTCAGGTTGCCCATCGCGTCGCCGGGATCGCCCTTGCCGCCGGCCACGGTGGGGAAGGGGATCCAGCCGATCTTCTCGTCGGGCAGGCCCTGCTTGTCGGCCGCGTTGTCCTTCATGACGTTGAGCACGACGTTGAGCGTGAGGATCATCGCGCCCTTGCCGTCGCCGAACTGGCCCGAGGCCTGGGCGTTGTTGGTGCCCAGGAAGCCGGGCTGGAATGGCTTCAGGTCCACCAGCTGCTTGAACAGCTCGCCGCTCTGCACGAAGGTATCGCCGGCGAAGCCCTTGCCCAGGTCGCGCATGGCCGCGTCCAGCGCGGGCTTGCCGCCCACGCGCATCACCAGGTGCGACCAGTACAGCGACAGCGGCCACTTGTCGCCACCGCCGACCACGATGGGCGTTATGCCGGCTTCACGCAGCTTCTTCACCGCGCCCAGCAGGTCGTCCCAGGTCTTGACGGCGGTGCCATCGACGCCCGCCTTGGCGAACAGGTCCTTGTTGTAGAAGAAGCCCACCAGCGACATGCGCAGCGGCACGCCGTAGGCCTTGCCGTCCACCTCGTAGGCCTTCACGGCCGCGGGCAGGAATCGGTCCTTCCATTGCGCGTTCATCGGCGCCGTCAGGTCTTCCAGCACGCCGGCCTTCACCTGCTCGCGCAGCACGCCGCCGCCCCAGCTGTAGAGGATGTGGGGCCGGTCGGGGGAATGCAGCAGCGTGGTGACCTTCTTCTTGAAGGATTCGTTGTCCACCGACTCGATCTCCAGCTTCACGCCGGGGCGCGTGGCTTCGAAGCGGCGGGCCACGTCGTTGTAGAAGGCATTGACCGCGGGTGACTGGTCGATGTGCAGCAGGCGGATGGTCACGTCCGCGGCGTGAACGCCGGGCGCGGCCAGCGCCCCAACCAGGGGCGCCAGTGACAGCATGAATCGAACTCTCATGGGAATGGATCTCGAAGTGAGCGGCCGATCCGGACGGGACCGGTTCCGATCCAGGCGCCAAGGCACTGTAGGAGAGGGGAGGCGCGCAGCGTGTCCCCTTCGCTTAGCACGGGCAAACGCTGACGGGGCCGCTACGTGGAACCGGACTCGACGCGGAAGGTGCCCACCAGCCCGTTCAATCGAACCGCTTGCGCGCGCAGCGATTCGGCCGCGGCGGCGCTCTGTTCAACCAGCGCCGCGTTCTGCTGCGTCATGTGGTCCAGCTGGACGACCACGTCACTCACCGCGGCAATGCCGCTGCTCTGCTCGGAGGCCGCGGCGGTCACGCCGGCGATCACGCCGGTCACCTGGCCCACGGCTCCCTTGATGTCGTCCATCGAGTGCCCGGCTTCGGCCACCAGCCGGACGCCCGAGTCCACGCGCTGCAGACTGTCCGTGATCAGTTCTTTGATCTCGCGTGAGGCTGCGGCTGCGCGCTGGGCCAGGCTGCGCACCTCCGCGGCCACCACGCCGAATCCGCGGCCATGTTCTCCGGCCTGGGCCGCTTCCACAGCCGCATTGAGCGCCAGCAGGTTGGTCTGGAAGGCGATGCCGTCGATCACGCCGATGATGTCGGCGATCTTGTGGCTGGACGCGCCGATGCCCGCCATGTTGCTCACCACGTGACCGACAACCTCGCTGCCGCGCGCCGCGACGGTGGCGGCGGAGAGGGCCAGCCGGTTGGCCTCGGTGGCCGATTCGGCGCTTTGCCGCAGGGCGGCCTTCAACTGCTCGAGCGAGGACGAGGTCTGCTGCAGGCTGGCTGCGGCCATTTCAGTGCGCTGCGACAGGTCGGCGTTGCCTGACGCCACCTCGGTGCTGGCCACGCGGATGCTTTCGGCGCTCGCGCCGATCTCCCGCACCAGGGCCCGCAGGCCGCCCTGCATCTCGGCCAGCGCGTCCAGCAGGTCCCCCACCTCGTCGCGCCGGCCCGTCTGCACCTGCACCGCCAGGTCTCCCTGGGCCACGCGGCGCGCCACGGACACCGCCTGCGCCAGCGGGCGGCTGATGCTGCGCGAAATCCACAGCGCCGAGGCCAGTCCGCCACACAAGGCCAGCGCCACGAAGCCGGCGGTGGCCAGCTGGGCGGTGCGGGCGTCCTGCTCCGCTTCGCGGGCCGCGGTGGCCATCTCCGACACCAGCGAGGCCCGCATGGCGGCCAGCGCACCGGCCATGGCCGCCTGCAAGTTGGCGCTTTGAAAGAACAGCCCGATGCGGACCTCCGTCGGCGTGGTGGCCGCACCGTCCACCACCTGCTGGAACAGGGCGAGGGCGCCCTGGTCCGAGTCCAGCAGCTCCTTGTACGCCGTCCGCCAGTTGGCGGCGGGCGCGCCATCGGCCGCCAGGGTCTCGAATGCCGCTTTCGCATCCAGGTAGCGCCTGTGCGCTTCCTTGAAGTCCTTCTGCTGGATCTCGATGTCCTGCGCATCGGTCATCCAGCAGAGCGCGCTCAACGCGATCACCATCGATTGCAGCGCGGAGCGCATGTCTCCCGCGGTCGTCACCCGCTGAGCGCCAATCTGGACCAGCGTGCGCGTCTGGGAGGCGAGCTGGCTGGTCTGGTACCCGCCCAGCGCGCCCACCGCGCCCAGCAGCAGAAGCACGACGCCGAAGCCCAGGTACAGGCGCTTGGCGATGGAGATCCGTGTTCGCGAAAAAGCGGACTGCCACCGCTGTTGCAAGCGGCCGGTGAGTTGCCGGGCGATCATCAATGGTTTCGAGACATCGGCCGCCTGGCCCGCCTCAGTTCTGCGATGCGCGTTTCCACGCCTGTTGCACGGCATTGGCGGCGTCGGCCGGCGTGGTCTTGCCTGCTGCCAGGTCGGCCGACACGTCGTTGACGACCGCGCCGGCCAGCGGCCCCAGCGCCTGGTCAAGGTTCACCTGAACCACCTTCGCGCGCGCGACGTTCTTCAGCGTCTGCTGCAGGATGGGGCGGCCGATGGCCTTCAGGCTTTCGGTGACCGGCGGAACGTACAAGCCGCGTTCGGCCGCCACGCGCTGGTTGTCGGCCTCGGAGAAGAAGCGCAGGAAATCCACCGTCTCCTTCGGCGAGCCCTTGGTGACGATCCAGCCATTCAGATTGCCCATCACGTCGCCCGGATCACCCTTGCCGCCAGCCACGGTGGGGAAGGGGATCCAGCCGATCTTCTCGTCGGGCAGGCCCTGCTTGT
>CBIHPZ010000002.1:0-31176 GCA_966211865.1 uncultured Aquabacterium sp. | reverse complement strand
ACCATCTCGCGCGCGCCGCGGCGGTACTCGGGGTGCCGCCAGGGCGCAGGGTATTCGGACATCCGGATATTGTCCGATGGTTCGCACCGTCCGCCGGCGCGCAGGGCCAACGCGACGCCGCAGCGCGGCTCAGCGTTTTCGCACGCTGCCGCTGCCGACGATGGCGCTCTTGACCTGCGCGTCGCCGCGGTACAGCACGTCGCCGGAGCCGGCGATGTTGACCGAGAGCGACTTGGTCGCATGCACCGACGCATCGCCGGAACCCGAGATGCTGACCGTGACGTCGTCCGCCTTCAGCGCATCGCACCTGACGTCGCCGCTGCCGGCGATGCGCAACTGCACGCGCGTCGCCTGGCCGCTGGCGCTGAGGTCTCCGGAGCCGGCGATGCTGACCGCCAGCTCGTCGGCCTGCAGCGTGTCGATCGACACGTCACCCGAGCCGGCCAGCTGGATGGCCAGTTTCGGCGTCTTCAGCGGTGCCAGGGCGATGCCGCCGGACCCCGAGCCCGCGATCGACTGCAGTTCGACCACCGCCACGCTGACCTGTGGCGTGTCCTTCACCCGAAGCTTGCTGCCCTTCTTCCAGCGCACCTGCAGCGTGCCGTTCTCGGCCACGGTTTCCAGGTAGGGCAGCAGGTTCGCCTCCACCTTCACCTCGATCGCCGGCTGCGCGGCCTGGCGCACCTTCAGCTCGATGCCGCCGGACACGGCGATGCCACGGAATTCGCCGACGGTGCGTGCTTCGGTCACCGCCGGGCCGCTGGCGCTCACGACGGCATCGGCCGCGCGGGCATGGCGTGGCAGCGCGGTCAGCAGCACCGCGACCATCGCCACGGCCAGGCCGAGGCCGGGCACACGGTCGGCCCGGTGGAAGAGGGAATGGGTGCGTGCCATCGGCGAGGCTCCAGTGCAAGGGGCCGCGCGATCATGCCGTGCATGCCGCGCGGCTCAAGCGCGGGCCGATGGACCGGGCCAGGGGAGGGACAGGCCGTCGGGTGGCGGGACGGAATGCAGAGGCTTCGCTGACTGGGCGCGGCGCCCCGTCTCGGCGCGGCTCAGGGCGCCTGGCGGCGCTTGCGCGGGGGCGTGTCGGCCGCGGGCTTCTCGGCCTTCTCGTCGGCCTTGGTGCCATGCTTGTCGGGCGCCTTGTCGGCCGCTTTGGCATGGTCCTCAGCCGCGTCGCCCTCGGCGGGTTTGGCCGCGGCGACGCTGGTTTCCGGCTGGATCTGCGGCACCACCGGTTCCAGCTTGTTCTCCCGCATGTATTCGTTCATCTCGCGCCAGCCGGCGTAGATGGCCGCCCGGTCGGCGCGGCGGTTCAGCACATAGCAGTCTTCAATGGCGCGGGCGGCATGCCGGCACGCGCCGCCGATGGCCTTGCCGTCCGCTTCCTTGCGTGCCGCAATGGCGCTGGCCGATTCGATGCCCAGCTGGTCGCAACCGGCGGCGAGAAGGCATAACGCCACCATCGCCGGGGCCAGCAAGCGGCGGGAAGGGCGGCAGGACATTCGGCGGGACATGGCGCTTTATCGGCCGCCCGCTGTGGCGCTTGAGCGGCCACGCCGCATGCATGTTGCCCTGCCAAGCTTTCCCGACGTGGCGCGTGAATCCTTGACGAAGGGCCGCGGCGCGCCGTTCTGCACGGCCCCTGCGCAACAGCAGCGTCACCCGCCCAGCGGAACGCCCGTGCGTCGCATGGGCGGTTGCGGCTCCTCAGCGTGCCACGGCCATCTGCAACAGGCGTTCGACCCGCTCCTCGGTCGACGGGTGCGTGGAGAAGAGGCCGCGGATGCCACCCGCGGACAGCGGGTTCATGATCATCATCTGCGCCGTCTCGGGGTGGCGCTCGGCCGCTTCCATCGGGATGCCTTGCGCGTAGCGGTGGATCTTCTGCAGGGCGGTGGCCAGCGCTTCAGGGTCGCCGGAGATTTCGGCACCGCCGCGGTCGGCCTCGAACTCGCGGGCGCGGCTGATCGCCATCTGGATCAGGCTGGCGGCCAGCGGCGCGAGCAGCGCGACCAGCAGGCCGGCGATGGGGTTGGCCGGACGGCCTTCCTCGTCACGTCCGCCGAACAGCATCGCAAAGTTGGCCAGCATGCCGATCGCGCCGGCCATCGTGGCGCTGATGGTGGAGATCAGGATGTCGCGGTGCTTCACGTGCGCCAGCTCGTGCGCCATCACGCCGCGCAGCTCGCGCGGGCTCAAGGCGCGCAGGATGCCGGTGGTGGCGGCCACCGCCGCATGCGACGGGTTGCGCCCAGTCGCGAAGGCGTTCGGCGCCTGCTCGTCGATGATGTAGACGCGCGGCATGGGAATGTCCGCCCGCTGCGCCAGTTCGCGCACCATGGCCACGAACTGCGGCGCGCTGGTCTCGTCGACTTCGCGCGCGTTGTACATCTTCAGCACGATCTTGTCGCTGAACCAGTAGCTGAAGAAGTTCATGCCCAGCGCGACGACCAGGGCCAGCATCATGCCGGCCTGGCCGCCGATCCAGCGGCCGATGAGCATGAACAGGGCGGTGATCGCCGCCATCAGCACGGCGGTCTTCAACAGGTTGAACATGGCCTCTCGCATCCTTTCTGCGGCCGGGACACCCGCCTCAGATCAGGATGACCGGCCTGAAGTTCAAGCGCCGGCAGAGGTGCCGATGGACGTACCCAGCACCTGGCCGGCCTGCAGGGGGTGCGACTGCAGCCAGGCCGCCGCGTCGATGCGCCGGCCGCCTGGGCGCTGCACCTGGCGCAGCGCCAGTGCGCCTTCGCCGCACGCAATGACGCACTGTTCGGCCGTGGCCGCCAGCACTTCGCCAGGGCGGCCGCTGCCGCGGGTCACCTCGGCGCGCCAGAGCTTCACGGTCTCGCCATGGGCTTCGAAGCTGGCGCCGGGGAAGGGGTCGAAGGCGCGCACGCGCCGCTCGATCTGTGCAGCCGGCTGCGACCAATCGATGGCCGCTTCGGCCTTGTCGATCTTGTGGGCGTAGCTGACCCCGTCCTGCGGCTGCGGGCGGCGTTCCAAGCTGGGCGCGGCCAGCGCCTGCACGATCATCCGCGCGCCCAGCGCCGCCAGCTTGTCGTGCAGGGAAGCGGTGGTGTCGTCGCGCGCGATCGGCAAGTGCTCGACGAGCAGCATGTCGCCCGTGTCCAGCCCTTCGTCCATCTGCATGATGGTGATGCCGGTGCGTTCGTCGCCGGCCTCGATGGCCCGGTGGATGGGCGCCGCGCCACGCCAGCGCGGCAGCACCGAGCCATGGATGTTGAGGCACCCGCGCGGAGGCACTTCCAGCACCCACAGCGGCAGGATCAAGCCATAGGCGGCCACCACCATCAGCTCGGGCGCCGCGGCCTGCAGCGCCTGGCGGGCCGCCGCGGCGTCGTCGGGGTACTTGCCGTCCAGGCGCAGGCTGCGCGGCTGGGCGAGCGGCAGGCCATGGGTGGTGGCCACGGCCTTGACGGCCGAAGGCTGCAGCTTCATGCCCCGGCCGGCGGGCCGGTCGGGCTGGGTCAGCACCAGCGCCACCTCGTGGCCGGCGGCGAGCAGGGCCTGCAGCGCCACGGCGGCGAATTCCGGCGTGCCGGCAAAGGCGATGCGCATGGGTCCGCTCTTTCAGCGCGAGCCGGACTGCTCTTCGCGCGTCTTCTTCAGCATCTTGGTCTTGATGCGCTCCCGCTTGAGCGGGCTGAGGTACTCGACGAACACCTTGCCCAGCAGGTGATCCATCTCGTGCTGCACGCAGACGGAGGTGAGGCCCTCCGCATCGAACTCATAGGGCTGGCCATCGCGCCCCAGGGCACGCACGCGCACGCGGGCATGGCGCTGCACCTTGTCGTAGATGGTCGGGACGGACAGGCAGCCTTCCTCGCCGAGGTGCATTTCCTCGCTGCGTTCGACCAGCTCGGGGTTGATCAGCACGCGCGGGTCGTCGCGGCCTTCCGAGGTGTCCATCACGATGACGCGCTCATGCACGTCCACCTGCGTGGCGGCGAGCCCCACGCCGTCGGCCTCGTACATGGTCTGCAGCATGTCGTCGACGAGGCGCCGGATGCGCTCGTCCACCGTGGTCACCGGCTTGGCGACCGTGTGCAGGCGCGGATCAGGGAAACGAAGGATGGGAAGCAGGGCCATGGTGGGGTTCAGTGCGGTCTCTGACACATGCGGCAACAGGTGTGGACCTTTGGCAACGCGCGCAGTCTTCGCAGCGCAGTCCGATAGCGTGACGGAATCTGTATTTCGTTGCGATATCAAGGGTTTATCGGCAGAATCTGCGACGTAGCATGAGCTTGCCGGCCACCCCCTGACGGGGTTCCGATTGTGGCATCACGGTTGCTGGAGACGACATGACATCACGCCCGTTCTGCCATTCCGCCTTGCGCCGGCGTGGGCCCGCAGCGGCTGCCGGCCGAGGCTGGTCAATGGCAGGGGCCGGCCGAGGCTGGCAAATGGCGGTCGCCGCGGGCCTGCTGGCCGCATCCAGCCTCGCCGGCGCTGTCGATCTGACGATCACGCCCGGCCAACGTTCCACCGCGCAGCAGGTGGCCGAGGCTGGCGTGCCGCTGTCGGAACTCGCGCCCAACGCGCCGGACACCCACGTCGTGCAGCGTGGCGACACCTTGTGGGACATCTCCAAGATCTTCCTCAACCGCCCGTGGCGCTGGCCCGAGCTGTGGGGAATGAACATGGACCAGATCCGCAACCCGCACCTGATCTACCCGGGGCAGGTGCTGGTGCTGGTCAAGTCCAACGGCCGCGCCATGCTTCGCGTGGCCCAACCCACCGATGGCGCGCCCGGCAACACCGTGAAGCTGTCGCCGCGCATCCGCAGCGAACTGCTCGAGAACGGCGCCATCGCCTCCATCCCGCTGCACCTGATCGGCCCGTTCCTGAACGAAGCCATCGTGATGAACGCGGATGAGCTCGCGTCCGCGCCACGCATCGTGGCCACGCAGGAAGGGCGTGTCATGCTGTCGCGTGGCGAGACGGCGTATGTGCGTGGCGACCTGAAGGGCATGCGCGATTTCCGGCTGTTCCGCGAAGCGACGCCGCTGAAAGACCCGTCCTCGGGCGAAGTGCTGGGCTACGAGGCCCCCTTCGTCGGCACTGCTGAATTCACCCGTGCCGGCGAAATGCGCCCGGTCGTCGACGGCAAGGCGGGCGTGGAAGTGCCGGCCAGCTTCCGGATCACCGGGGTGCGGCAGGAAGCCGCCGTGGGTGACCGGCTGGCGCCGCTGGCGCAGCGCGACTACAGCGCCTACGCCCCGCACGCCCCCACTGGCCCGATGAGCGGCCAGATCATCTCCATCTATGGCGAGGCCATTACCGCGGGCCAGAACCAGATCGTCTCGCTCAACCGGGGCGCGCGTGATGGCGTGGAGCGTGGCCATGTGTTGGCGCTGTGGCGCGATGGTGCCCTGACCACCGACCGCACCAACGGTGGCAAGGAAGCGATCAAGCTGCCCGACGAGCGCATCGGCATGTTGTTCGTCTTCCGGGTGTTCGACCGCGTGTCCTACGCGCTGATCGTGTCGGCGGTCGACCCCGTGAACCGCGGCGACCGCTTCACCCAGCCCTGATCAAGCTCGGATCAGCGCGACAGCGGCCCAGCCTGCACCGGTGAGCCTGCCCCAGGAAGAACTCGACGCATGGCTGCGTCTGGCGCACCGCGTCGGCGTGGGCGTGGGCCGCGCGTCGATGCGTCGGCTGCTGGCGGCGTTGGGGTCGCCCCAGGCGGTGGCCAGGGCATCGCTGGAGACGCTGCAGGAGGTGGTGGGAAAGCGCGCCGAGGAGCTGCAGGCCGAACCGCCAGGACATGCCGCGCGGGTCGCAGCAACCCTGGCCTGGCTGGACGAGCGGCCGAATCGCCGCGTCCTCACCCTGGGTGACGCCGACTACCCGGCCTTGCTGTTGCAGACGGCCGATCCGCCGCTGCTCCTCTACCTCGAGGGCCGGGCCGAACTGCTGCATGCGGATCTGGTCGCCATCGTCGGCAGCCGGCGTCCCACGCCGCAAGGCCTGGACAACGCCCGGCGCCTGGCGCGGGAACTGGGTGACAGGGGCTGGGCCGTTGTGTCCGGCCTCGCCGCCGGCATCGACGGTGCAGCCCACGCCGGTGCGCTGGAGGCGGCGGCCGGCACGGTCGCGGTCGTGGGCACCGGGCTGGACATGGTGTACCCGCACGCCCATCGCGCGCTGGCGGCCCGGATCGCCCGCGAAGGGCTGATGGTCAGCGAGTTTCCGCTGGGCATGGCGCCCATGCCGGACAACTTCCCGCAGCGCAACCGCATCATCGCCGGGCTGTCGCGCGGAACGCTCGTGGTGGAGGCGGCCTTGCGTTCGGGCTCCCTGATCACCGCCCGCCAGGCCACCGAGGCGGGACGTGAGGTGTTTGCCGTTCCCGGCTCCATCCATTCGCCACAGGCCCGTGGTTGCCATGCCTTGCTCCGCGACGGGGCGAAGCTGGTGGAGACGGTGGACGACATCCTCGACGAACTGGGTGGCGCGGCGCGGCGGGCCGTGCCCAGCGGCCGGCTCGATGGCGGCAGCACGCGGCCTCCGGACCCGGCCGAGCCGCACGACGACGGCGACGACTGCGACGACGAGGTGTTGCGCGCGCTTGGGCACGACCCGGTGTCGCTGGATGCCTTGATCGCCCGTTGCGGCTGGGCAGCGCCGCAGCTCAACGTGCGGCTGTTGGAACTGGAACTGGAAGGGCGTGTGGCGCGTCTTCCCGGCGGCTTGTTCCAACGCCAGCAGCTGGCTTGATCGGCGCCGCGCGCCGTCGGGCAGCCTGCTCACCTTTGCTCACAGGCGTGTCGGACGCGGCCGGATTCGCGCGCTCCGGCCAAAAGGGGTGGGGTATAGTGGTTTCATGTTCGAGGTGCTGGTTTACCTGTACGAAAACTACTGGCGGCCGGACGCTTGTCCCGACCACGATCAGCTCACGCGCAAGTTGTCCGCCGTCGGCTTTGAAACCGACGAGATCCAGGAAGCCCTGAGCTGGCTCGACGGCCTCGCCGAGACCGCCCAAACCCAGGCCGACGCGCAGGCGTCCACCAGCGTGCGCATCTACTCGGCCACGGAAATCGAGCACCTCGGCGAGGAGTCGATCGGCTTCATCAGCTTTCTTGAGTCGGCGGGCGTCCTGCCTCCCACGATGCGGGAAATGGTGATGGACCGCGCCAGCGCCGTGGGGCAGAGCCCGCTCGCACTGGAGGACCTGAAGGTCATCGTGTTGATGGTCTTCTGGAGCCTGGGTGAAGAGCCCGATGCGCTGATCCTCGACGAACTGTTCGTCGCGCCGGAAGAGCGCCTGATCCACTGACGGGTCCGCTGACCGGAGGGTTCAATGGTGCCGGGCGCCCATTGCCTGGTGTCCGGTCGGCGGCGATTCCGGGGGGCCGTGTGCACCCCGCCTGCCCGTCCCGGCGCGACGTGCTGCGTCGATGGGCGACGGCCTGGGCCAAGCCGGCTGACGACACGCCATACGGGGTGGGCACGCATCCCGGCGAGCCCCTGCCACCGGAATCAGTGCGCCAGTCGGGTCGGATCGGCGTCCAGCTTGGCCAGCGCGCTGCGTGTGGCCTTCACCGTCAATGCCTCGTCCTGGGCCGGCAGCAGCAGCCCAGCCTGAAGAAAGGCCGCCAAGCGCTGTTGTTGGAACAGGATGCAGCGGCCGCCGGCCGAGACGAACAACGACAGCTGCCGGCGCATGCCGTGCCAGACCAGCTGCACCGCCTCGTTCTGGCCACGGTAGTCCAGCATATACCAGCTGCCCACCAGCAGCTCCCGGGCCCACGACACCATCGCAGGTGAGGGCATCGACCCACCCTCCGAAACCACTTCCAGTTCCGAACTTTCGTGGCCGGACACGTCCACGACCATGGACTCGTCGATCTCCAGGTCGGCGGCGTCGGGCAGCAGCTCTTCCAGCGTTTCCAGTCGTTCCATCAGCTCGCTGAGGCGCTCGGTCGGGATGACGGCGGCCTTCGCGGTAAAGGCCGCTGCCAGCGAGTTGTTCAGCGACTGGATGTGCTCGTCCTGCCGCTCGGCGCTCATGTTGGCGGTGGCCATGCCGTCGCGCAGCTGCTTCAGCAGCACCGGCAGGCGGCGGATGACCTCCGCCCGTTCCTCGCGGGTGACCTTCGCGCTGGCCGACCAGATCAGGTCGGCCGCGGCGCGCTTCATGTGCTTCGTTTCCTCGGACTGGCCGCCATAGCGCACGGCGGTGGTGGCCAGCACGTCGGCCCAGACCTGGAACAGGAACTGCCGGATGCCTTCCTGCACCGGGATCTCGTTGAGCATGCGGCGCAGTTCGATCGTGTACTGGATCGCCAGCGTCTCGCGCTGCTCCACCTGCTGTGCCAGCGAGACGCCCTTGCGGGTCATCTCGTTCTCGTTGCGGAAGTAGTGGTCGAGGAACTTCTCGAACTCCACCAGCACCGTCTGGAAGACACGGCGACCGGTGTCCGGGTAGGCCTCGACGACCTGAACCACGCGCTTGATTTCCTTTTCGAGCGTGTCGCCGACGTTCTGCGCCGCGGTGTCGAAGCCCATCACGCAGGCGCCCATGCGGTCGATCAGGCGGCGTGCCGGGTGGTCGATGGTGGCGAAGAAGTCGGGCTCGCTGACGGCCACGCGCAGCACCGGCATCTGCAGCCGTGCGAACCACACGCGCACGCTGGCGGGCAGTCGGTCATCGGTCAGGATGCTCTGGAACATCATCGCGACGATCTCGATCGTCGCCCGCTCGGCCGGCGTGTTGGCCGCGTGCTTCAGCAGCGTCTTGCGCTGTTGCAGCTCCTCCACCAGCATCGGCGTGGTCAGGGCGGGCGGCTGGTCCGGCGGCGCTTCCACCAGCCGCTGCTTCAGGCTGTCCTGCGCCATCTCGATGGCGCGAGACAGCCGTGGCGTCACCGGCACCGGCGCCCGCGTGGTGTCGGCGAAGCCGGGCAGGTGGCGTCCGACGAGGCGGTTCAGTCGGCCCAGCACCGCTTCGGCATGCTCACTGCCACGCGCCAGCGGACCGGCGCGGGTCATCATGCGTGTCTCTTCGCTGACGGCGCCGCGCCTCGAATCCGGCCCTGGGGATGCGGCGGACCCGCCGGTCGTGGCGGTCGGCTGAGGAGACAGGTGGGCCGCGACGCCGGCCGGGCGGCCGGTGGACGGCACGACCGCAGGCCGCGATCCCCCGAGCGCCGCGGCGCTGGACCCATCGCGCGTGCGGCGGATGAGCGGCCGCAGGTCGATGTCGGGCAGCACGCGCTGCTCGACCAGCCAGCGGTTGGCCTCGTGGTACGCCTCCTCGGTCAGCAGCGCGAATTCGTCGTGCAGCCAGACCTGCGCTTCGCGCCAGTCGTCCGGGCTCAGGCCCGCGGCGCGCCAGGCATCCAGTGCCACCCGCGCCAGCACGTGGGCGCGCAGCATGTCGTGCGTCTCGAGCTCCTGCCGCTGCTCCAGCGTCGCCACGCGCGTGCGCAGGTCGGTGAATTCCCATGAAGCGCGGTCCATGATGGCCAGCGCCAGGCGCGAGGTGAGGATCTCGCGCTCGATGGTGTCGTCGTCGACCAGGGACAGCCCACTGCCGCCGGCGCTGGACAGGCCGCCGCGCGCGGGCTCGGCCGCGGCCGGGTGCGCCGCGCCGTGCTGCAGCACCTGCCGCAGCCCGTCGTTCATGTGCGCGAGCCAGCTGCGTGCCGACTTCTGCAGGCCCTGCATCAGCTCGCGGCGGCGCTGGGCGGTCTGGTAGTCGGCCGGGCGGTCGAGGGCGTGGCGCGCGTTCTCCACCAGGTGGCGGATGAGGTCCGGCATGCCCTTGAGCAGCTCTTCCGCGTACAGCCGGCGAGCCTGTTCAGCAAGTGCGCTGGCGTTGGCGCGGTTCGCCATGGGGCGGTCGGGCAATTCGCTGCGTGAATGAATGCCTACTCTATACCACGGCCCCGGCATTCGGGTCGTTGGGATCCTGGTCCTTTGCCGGGCCGGCCTTCACCAGGTCTTCACGCTTGACGCCCAGCCACATCGCGATGGCCGCGGCCACGAACACCGACGAGTAGATGCCGAACAGGATGCCGATGGTCAGCGCGACCGCGAAGTAGTGCAGCGTCTGGCCGCCAAAGAGCAGCATCGACAGCACCATCATCTGCGTGGAGCCGTGGGTGATGATGGTGCGGCTCATCGTGCTGGTGATGGCGTGGTCGATGACCTGGGCCGTGTCCATCTTGCGGTAGCGCCGGAAGGCCTCGCGGATCCGGTCGAAGATCACCACCGATTCGTTGACCGAGTAGCCCAGCACCGCCAGTACCGCCGCCAGCACGGCCAGCGAGAACTCCCATTGGAAGAACGCGAAGAAGCCGAGGATGATGATCACGTCGTGCAGGTTGGCGATGATCGCGGCGACCGAGAACTTCCACTCGAAGCGGAAGGCCAGGTAGACCATGATCCCGATGACGACGAAAGCCAGCGCCTTCGCGCCGTCGGCGGCCAGTTCCGACCCGACCGCCGGGCCGACGAACTCGGTGCGCGACAGCTTCACCAGTTCCTTGCCGTCGGGCGCGGTGCACGAAGGCCGGTTCACCTGCTCGCCCTGAGGCGTGGTGTACGACTTGGTCTCGACCTTGCCGCCGTCCGACTCGCACAGCTTCGCGAAGGCCATCGTGGCCACCGCGTCCTGCTTGATGCCCTGACGCACCGGCAGGCGGATCATCACGTCGCGCGAAGTGCCGAAGGTCTGCACCTGCACTTCGCCCAGGTTCAGCTGCTCGATGGCATGACGCGTCTTTTCGAGGTCAGCCGAATGCTCGTAGGCGACCTCCAGCACCGTGCCGCCGGTGAACTCGATCGACAGGTGCAGCCCCCGCGTGGCGAGGAAGAACACCGCGGCGGCAAAGGTGATGAAGGAGATGACGTTGAAGACCAGCGCATGCCGCATGAACGGGATGTCGCGCCGGATCCGGAAGAATTCCATCTGAGGCTCCGAGTTCTTTCTGGCCGGATCAGGCCTTGGCGGCGGGCTCGGTGCCCGGCGTGGCCGCCGGCTTCCAGACCTGGCCGATCGACACCGACTTCAGCTTCTTCTGGCGGCCGTACCAGAGGTTGACCAGGCCGCGCGAGAACATCACCGCCGAGAACATCGAGGTGAGGATGCCCAGGCAGTGCACCACCGCGAAGCCGCGCACGAAGCCGGAACCGAAGGCGAGCAGCGCGACGCCGGCGATCAGCGTGGTGATGTTGGAGTCAAGGATGGTGGCGAAGGCGCGCTCGTAGCCGGCCGCGATGGCTGCCTGCGGCGCGGCACCGGCGCGCAGTTCCTCGCGCACGCGTTCGTTGATCAGCACATTGGCGTCGATGGCCATGCCCAGCGTCAGCGCGATGGCCGCGATACCCGGCAAAGTGAGCGTGGCCTGCAGCATGGACAGCACCGCCACCAGCAGCAGCAGGTTGAATCCCAGTGCCAGCGTGGAAAACACGCCGAACAGCAGGTAGTAAAGGCACATGAACACCGCGATCGCCGCAAATCCATAGGCCACGCTGTGGAAGCCCTTCGCGATGTTGTCGGCGCCCAGCGTCGGGCCGATGGTGCGTTCCTCGATGATTTCCATCGGCGCCGCCAACGAGCCCGATCGCAGCAGCAGCGCCGTCATCGTCGCTTCCTCCGAGCTCATGCGGCCGGAGATCTGGAAGCGGTTGCCCAGTTCGCCGCGGATGACCGGCGCGGTGACCACCTCGCCCTTGCCCTTCTCGAAGAGCAGGATGGCCATGCGCTTGCCGATGTTCTCGCGCGAGGTCTCGCGCATGATGGCGCCGCCCTTGGCGTCCACCGTCAGGTCCACCTTGGGTTCGTGCGATTGCTGGTCGAAACCGGGCTGCGCATCGGTGAGGCTGTCACCGGTGAGGATGACCTGGCGGAAGACGATCACCGGCGTGCCGTCGCGCTCCAGGAAGCGCTCGCTGCCGAAGGGCACGGGCGCGGCGCCACGCAGGGCTTCCAGCGCCTCGGTGCTGGTGTTGACCATGCGCATTTCCAGCGTCGCGGTGCGGCCGATGACCTTCTTCGCGATGATCGAGTCCTGCACGCCCGGCAGCTGCACCACGATGCGGTCGGCGCCCTGCTGCTGGATCACCGGCTCGCTGGTGCCGAGTTCGTTGACGCGGTTGTGCAGCGTGGTGATGTTCTGCTGCAGGGCGGCGTCCTGGATGCGCTTGGCGGCGGCGGGCTTCAAGGTGCCGACCAGGCGCAGGTCGCCATTGGCGTCGGTGGATTCGGTCCAGCTCAGGTCGGCCAGCTGGTCGGCCAGCAGGGGCTGGGCCTGGGCCAGCACCGCGCGGTCGCGGAAGCGCACGACCACGTCGTTGCCCTCGCGGCTGATGCCGGCGTGGCGGATGTTCTTCTCGCGCAGCAGGCCGCGCAGGTCGCCGGTGAAGGACTCGGCCTTCTTCGTCAGCGCCTCCTTCATGTCGACCTGCATCAGGAAGTGCACGCCGCCGCGCAGGTCCAGGCCCAGGTACATCGGCAGCGCGCGGATCTTGGACAGCCACGCGGGCGAGCGGCTCTGCAGATTCAGCGCGACGACGTAGGCGGGGTCGCTGGCATCCGGGTTCAGCGCCTTCTCGACCGCTTCCCGCGCCTTCAACTGGACGTCGGTGCTGGGAAAGCGGGCCCGGACGGACTTGCCGTCGAACTGGACCAGGTCCGGCTTCAGGCCGGCCTGGTTCAGCGCGGCTTCCACGCGCTGCTGCACGGCGGCATCGACCTTCACCGAGGGCTTGGCATTCGACACCTGCACGGCCGGCGCCTCGCCGAAGAAGTTGGGCGCGGTGTAGAGCAGGCCGACCACCAGGGCGATGCCCAGGATCAGGTACTTCCACCAGGGATAGCGGTTCATCGTGGATTCCTTCCAGCCTCACGGCGCAAGGGGTGCGCCGGGCAAGTCCCCCGCGGGGAGGGCGACGGCGGCGGCTCGGCGGCCCGCTGCGGGCCGGGCGCGAGCCGCGCGATCAACGGGGCTTACTTGCCGTAGGTGCCCTTGGGCAGCACCTGGATCACGGCGCTGCGCTGCACCTGCAGCTCCACGCCATTGGCGACTTCCACGTGCAGGAAGCTCTCGCCCATCTTGGCCACGCGCCCCACCAGGCCGCCGGAGGTCACGATCTCGTCGCCCTTGGCGATGGCCTCGATCATGGCCTTGTGTTCCTTCTGCCGCTTCATCTGCGGGCGGATCATGATGAAGTACAGCACCACGAACATCGCCACGAGCGGCAGGAAGCTCATGAGACCTTCGGCGCCGCCAGAGGCGGCAGGAGCGGTTTGCGCGAACGCGTTGGAGATGAACACGGCGGTCTTCCTCGGGGGTCGGAACGCCCGCGCGAACGGCGGGCGGAACCTGAAATTGTATGGGGCGGCCCGGGCGTCGCCGCCCGGGCCGGTGCGGCCTCAGCTCAGAACAAGGCCATGCTGAGCTTGCGGCGGTACTGGTCGATCACCGGGTCGCTGGGCGCCGCGGCCGCCTTGCCCGTCACTTCCAGTGCGCCCTTGGCCTGCTCGGCCGCCGGCTTGGGCGCGGGCTTGCGCATCAGTTCCAGGATCGCGACGTAGGTCTTGCGGGCCAGCTGGCCGTTCCACTCCTTGTCGCGCATCACGATCTCGAGCAGCGTGTCCATGGCGTCGGTGAAGCGGCCGGCCGCGAACTGGGTCTGCGCCAGCTCGAAGCGGGCGTCGAAGTCGCGGCGGTTGGCCTCGATGGCGGCATTCAGCGCTTCCGCCGGGCGGGCGGTGGCGGCCTTCTCGGCGGCGTTGATCCAGTGCCCCAGCGCATCGATGCGCGCATCCAGCATGGCCTTGCCGGCCACCGGCTCCCAGGCCTGGCGGGCCTGTTCGGTGCGGCCCGCTTCCAACAGCAGCTTGATGTAGTCGGTGCGTGCCGCGTCGTTGGCGGGATCGATGGCGACGGCCTGTTGCAGGCGGGCCAGGGCGCCGTCGGTGTCGCCTTCGGCTTCCAGCGCTTCGGCGGCCTCGGTTTCTTCCTCGGCCTCCAGCGTCTCTTCGGTGGGGACGTGGCGGTCGAGGAACTCGCGCACCTGCGCCTCGGGCAGGGCGCCGACGAAGCCGTCGATCGGCTGGCCCTTGTCGAACAGCACGCAGAACGGGATGGAGCGCACGCCGAACGCTTGGCTCAGCTGGCCGGCGATTTCCGGCTGGTCGTCGCTGTTGAGCTTGGCCAGCTTGAAGCGGCCGCCGTAGGCCTTTTCCACCTTCTCCAGGATGGGCCCCAGCGTGCGGCACGGGCCGCACCACGGCGCCCAGATGTCCAGCAGGACCGGCTGCTGCATCGAGGCCTGGATCAGCTCGGCCTCGAAGTTCTGCAAGGTGATGTCGTTCATGGTGGTCGTCGCGGGAAACGTCGAGGCCGAAGGCGGCGGGTGGGGAGGTGGCCCGGCATGTGGGGGCGGCCGCCTACAATCCAAGGCTTTGCCCATCCTAGCCGGAGCTTTAGCCTTGCACAGCAGCACTGCGCCCCAAGCCGAGACGTCGACAGTGCCTGGTGAATCCGGTGGCGCGCCCCTGGTCGGGGTGCTGATGGGCTCGTCCAGCGACTGGGAGACCCTGCAGCAAGCGGCCGCGATTCTGACCGAGTTCGGTGTCGCGCATGAATGCCGCGTGGTCTCCGCCCACCGCATGCCGGACGACATGTTCGCCTATGCCGAGGCCGCTGCTGGCCGCGGCCTGCAGGCCATCATCGCGGGCGCCGGCGGCGCGGCCCACCTGCCGGGCATGCTGGCCTCGAAGACCACGGTGCCGGTGCTGGGCGTGCCGGTCGCCAGCCGGCACCTGAGCGGCGTGGATTCGCTGCATTCCATCGTGCAGATGCCCAAGGGCATCCCGGTCGCCACCTTCGCCATCGGCACCGCCGGGGCGGCCAACGCGGCGCTGTTCGCGGTGGCGATGCTGGCCAACCGCGATCCGGCCTTGCGGGCCAAGCTGGAAGCCTTCCGCCAGCGCCAGACCGAAGCCGCCCGCGCGATGAGCGCGGACCTGAAATGAGCGCCGCGCCCTTGCTGCCGGGCGCCACGCTGGGCGTGATGGGTGGCGGCCAGCTGGGTCGCATGTTCGTCCATGCCGCTCAGGCGATGGGTTATTCGGTGGTCGTGCTGGACCCGGATGCCACGTCGCCCGCTGGGGCCGCGGCCGACCACCTGGTACGCGCTGCCTATTTGGATGATGCGGGCCTGGCCGACCTGGCTGCCCGCTGCGACGCCATCACCACCGAATTCGAGAACGTGCCCGCCGCCGCGCTGCAGCGCCTGGCGGCCAGCCGCCCGGTGGCACCGGCCGCGTCCGCCGTGGCGGTGTGCCAGGACCGTGCGCTCGAGAAAGCGCATTTCGTCGCCTGCGGCGTACCGTGCGCGCCGCACGCCGTCATTGCCGACGAGCAGCAGCTCGCCGCCGTGCCGGACGGCCTGCTGCCCGGCATCCTGAAGACCGCGCGCCTGGGTTACGACGGCAAGGGCCAGGCGCGTGTCGCCGACCGGGCCGAACTGCAGGCGGCCTGGCGCGCGATGGGTGGCGCCACCTGCGTGCTCGAGCAGCGGCTGCCGTTGAAGCTGGAGCTCAGCGTCATCGTCGCGCGCGGTGCGGACGGCAAGGTCGTGCACCTGCCGGTGCAGCAGAACCTGCACCGCGACGGCATCCTCGCCGTCACCCAGGTGCCGGCGCCGGACGCGCCGCAAGCGCTGCAGCAGCAGGCGGTGCAAGCCGCGGGCCGCGTCGCGGAAACGCTGGGCTACGTCGGCGTGCTGTGCGTCGAGTTCTTCGTGCTGCAGGATGGCTCGCTGGTCGCCAACGAGATGGCGCCGCGCCCGCACAACTCCGGCCACTACTCGATCGATGCCTGCGACCTCAGCCAGTTCGAGCTGCAGGTGCGCACGCTGGCCGGGCTGCCGTTGGCCGCCCCCCGGCTGCATTCACACGCAGTGATGCTGAACCTGCTGGGCGACCTGTGGTTCGACGGCGCCGAAGCCACCGCGCCGCGCACCCCCGCCTGGAACGGTGTGCTGGCCCTGCCCGGCGTGCACCTGCACCTGTACGGCAAGACCGACGCGCGCCGCGGCCGCAAGATGGGCCACCTGACCGTGACCGCCGCCACGCCCGAAGCGGCCCGCGCCACGGCCCTGCAGGCCGCCGCCCTGCTGGGCCTGCCGGCCTTCTGACGCAGACCACAGCCACCGGCCATGCCGATCCTCGACGGCCACGACCCTGAAGCGCTGGCACGGGCCGCGCAGCGGCTGGCCGAGGGCGGGCTCGTCGGCCTGCCCACCGAGACCGTCTACGGCCTGGGCGCGCGGGCGGACCAGGACCGGGCGGTGGCCGGCATCTTCACGGCCAAGGGGCGGCCGGCCGACCACCCGCTGATCGTGCACGTGCCGGACGTGCAGGCGGCGCAGCACTTCACGCCGCGCTGGAATGCCGCGGCGCAGCGGCTGGCCGATGCCTTCTGGCCCGGGCCGGTGACGCTGATCGTGCCGCGGCGCGACGGCATGGCCACTGCCGCTGCGGGCGGCCACCCGACCATCGGGCTGCGCTGCCCGGCGCACCCGGTCGCCCAGGCGCTGCTGCATGCGGCCACCGCGCTCGGCGTGGCCGGCGTCGCGGCGCCCAGCGCCAACCGCTTCGGCCGCGTCAGTCCCACGTTAGCGGCGCACGTCGCCGACGAGTTCGGCCCCGAGCTGCTGGTGCTGGATGGTGGCGCCTGCACCGTCGGCATCGAATCGACCATCATCGACTGCAGCCGCGCGCAGCCGGTGCTGCTGCGCCCCGGCGTGCTGACGCGCGAACGCCTGCAGCAGGCGCTGGGCGAGCCGCTGGCCGACCGCGACGCAGCCGCGCCGCGCGCATCGGGCGACCTGGCCTCGCACTACGCGCCGTCGGCGCGGCTGCGGCTGGTGGATGCCCGCACGCTCGAAGAGGGCGGGCGGCCCGGCGACGGGGTGGCGGTATATTCCCGGGCCTGCCCGGCCGGCACCGCTGCGGCGCAATGGCGGCCGATGCCGGACGATCCCGCACTGGTGGCGCAGCAGCTCTTTGCCGTGCTGCGCGACTTCGATGCCGCCGGCATGCGCGAGATCTGGGTCGAGCAAGCGCCCGACCTGCCCGAATGGGAGGGCGTGCGCGACCGCCTGCGGCGCGCCGCCACCTGATGACCTTCCCCCGTGGATTTGTTCTTTCCGAAGCCTGCGGGCCTCGGATGCCTTCGAGAGTGAGAAGCCGATGATTGGGTCGATACCGATGCGCCGCGTGCCCCGCCTTGGGCGCTGCCTCGCCACGATGACCGCCGCGGCGGCGCTGCTGGCGGCCTGCGGCGGCGGCACGTCGCAGATCGACCCGTTCGCGCCCAACCGCGTCATCGTCTTCGGCGACGACCACAGCGCGATCGTCGACGACGGCAGCGGCAACGGCCTGAAGTACACCGTCAACGGCATGACCTCCGATACGCTGCCGCTGCGCGACTGCCGCCAGCTGCCGAACTGGGTGCAGACCCTCAGCGACCACTACAGCTTCGTGTTCGCCGAGTGCAACCGCACCGGCGCCACGCCGCGCGCCTTCATGCGCGCGAAGCCCGGTGCCAAGGTGGACGACCCGACGACCGGCCTGGCGCGCCAGATCAGCGAGCAGACGGCCGCCGGCGGGGCCTTCAACTCGAAGGACCTGGTCACGGTGATGATGGGCTCCAACGACGTCTTCGAGTTGTCCGACGCCGTGGTGGCCGGCACCCTGACCGACGCGCAGGCCGTGGCCGAGGCGCGCCGCCGCGGCGCGCTGCTGGCCGACCGCATCAACGGGCTGCTGGCCGCCAATGCGCGGGCCATCGTCTCGACCATCCCCGACCTGGGCCGCACGCCGTATGCGCTGAAGCTGGACAAGACCAAGGCGGGCGCCGCGGCGCGCTTGACCAACCTGACGTACGAGTTCAACGCCTCGCTGCGCACGAACATCGACCAGACCCGCTTCGACGGCCGCAACTACGGCCTGGTGCTGACCGACGACACGGTGCAGACCGTCAGCAAGTTCCCGGACAACTTCGGCTACAAGAACGCGGTCGACGGCGTTTGCGCCGTGGCGCTGCCGAACTGCACCAGCGCAGCGGCCGACCTGGTGAGCGGTGCCGACCCCGCCACCTACGTGTGGGCCGACGACAAGCACCTGACGCCGTCGATGCATGCCCGCATCGGTTCGCAGGCCCTGACACGTGCGCTGAACAACCCGTTCTGAACCCGTGCCGGTGTGCGTCCGCAAATGGACGCACGTCTCTAGTGTTGTTGCGGGAAAGCCCGCTTCGGCACCCCCGAACCCCCTCGTATAGTGCCCGGCAGAAAAACGAACGGTCGTTCGTTTCTGTGCGTCGCCGGACCGGCACAGGTCCGAATCGAGGGGTAGACATGAAGATGATCCGGGTTCTGGGGCTGTCGCTTGTCGCGGCGGCCATGCTCGCCGCCTGCGGTGGTGGCGACGATCCTTACGTGCCAGGCAGCACGTCCACCGCCGGCGCGCCCACCACCAAGGGCACGTTCACCTCGGTGGTGGTCTTCGGCGACAGCCTGAGCGACAACGGCGCCTATGCGCCGGCCACCTCGCTCACCGCCAACGGCCAGGCGCCGTACTTCGGCGGCAAGTTCACCACCAACGGTGCCAACGGCACGGTGTGGGTGGAGAACCTGGCGACGCGCCTGGGCCTGGCCATCACGCCGGCCGAGGTCGGCTTCGGCGCCACCTCGGTCAAGTGCCCCGCGGCCGCGGTCAGCGCGGCGCTGGCCAACACCTGCACCGACTATGCGCAGGGCGGCTCGCGCGTCACCGATCCGAACGGCATCGGCAAGTCGGGCGGTGCGCTGACCGTGCCGGTGGCCAAGCAGATCGAGAACCACCTGGCGCGCTTCGGCAGCTTCAAGGACAGCGACCTCATCTTCGTCTACATCGGCAGCAACGACGTCTTCACGCAGTTCGGCGCCTTCACCGCCAAGGCCACGCAGATCCAGACCGCGGCGGCCCGAGGCCAGATCGCGCAGGACGAGGCGCAGCGCCAGTTGTTCGCGGCCCAGACCGCGGCGCAGGCCGAGATGAAGAAGGCCGCCTTCGAACTGAGCGGCTACGTCAAGGACCGCATCCTGGCCAAGGGCGGCAAGTACGTGGCGGTGATGACCTTGTCCGACATCGCGGACACCCCCTTCGGCAAGTCGCTGCCTGCCTCGGTGCAGCCGGTGCTGACCGACCTGTCGCAGATCTTCAACCTGTGGCTGCGCGAGGGGCTGTCGAACCAGCCGGTCCGGATCATCGACACCTTCCCGCTGCTGAAGGACTCGTACCAGAACCCCGCCAAGTACGGCTTCACGAACAACACCGTGCCGGCGTGCGACGGCGTGAAGATCGCCGCGATCACCAGCAACCGCGTGACGGACGGGTCCTCTTTGTTCTGCAACGCCACGCCCGGCGTGCCGTACAACGGCCTGCGCACCGGCGCCAGCGCCACCACCTGGGCCTTCGCCGACGGCGTGCACCCCACGACAGGCGGCCACAAGGCGCTGAGCGATGCGTTCTACGAGCAGCTGAAGAGCTTCGGCTGGCTGTGAACGGCAACCGGACGACGAACGAGGACACGATGATGACGAACAAAGTACTCGGAGCCGCGGCCGCCGTGCTGGTGCTCGGCAGCGGCCTGGCGCAGGCGCAGGAAACGACCATCAAGTTCGGCGTGACGCGCTACCAGACGCACGCCAAGACCTCCGGCATCAGCGGCATCGGCGTGCCCGCCGGTGCCGACGCCGACGTGGGTTCGGCGACGACGGTGATCTTCGTCGGCGAGCGCGCGCTGACGCCCAACATCGGGCTGGAGCTGGTGCTGGGGGTGCCGCCGAAGATCAAGGCGCGCGCGGCCGGCAGCGTCGGCTTCCTGGGCGAGGTGCTGTCGGCCCGCAACGTCGCGCCGACCTTGCTGCTGAACTACCACTTCGGCCAGCCCGGCGACGCCTGGCGGCCGTACCTGGGCGCGGGCATCAACTACACCCACTTCGCGAGCATCAAGTCCACGCTGGCGGAAAAGGTGGAGATGTCCGATTCCTGGGGCCCGACGGTGCAGGCCGGCGTCGACTACTTCTTCGACAAGCAGTGGGGCGTGTTCGCCAGCGTCGCGGCGGTCAAGGTCAAGAGCGACCTGGTGGCCTCCGGCAGCACGGTGCTGACGACCACCATCGACTTCCGCCCGATCGTGTATTCGGCGGGCGTGTCGTACCGCTTCTGACGCCGGCGCTTGCGCCGCTGGCCGCGTTCAGCGCGGCTGGCGGCGCTCGATGCGGATCTTCATCGCCAGGATCCACGACGCCAGCGCCAGCGTGATCACGTTGGCGATGACCACTGGCGTTGCGCCGATCAGCAGGCCGTAGGCCAGCCACAGCGCGATGCCGGCGCAGAAGATGCTGTACATGCCGAACGAGATGCCGCTCACATCGCGTGTTTTCAGGGTGTGCAGCACCTGCGGCACGAAGGCCGACGTGGTGCACAGCGCGGCCAGGTAGCCCAGGGAATCGGTCAGGGCGAAGTTCATCGGGAACTCGGGGAACGTGGGGCGGCGGCGGCCGCGCCCGGGGAAGCCAGCACCCATTGCAGCAGTGCGTCGAAGGCCGGGCGGGCCTGGGCGGCCTGCGCGTGGTGCACGATGGCCACCACCACCCAGCGCCGGCCATTGTGGCCGAGGGCGATTCCCGCAATGCCGGCCACGTCTCGCAGCGAGCCGGTCTTGAGATGGGCCCGGCCGGTGGCGCCGCGCGCACGCCGGGCAGTGCCGTCGATGCCGGCCACCGGCAGCGACGACAGCAGCTCCGGCATCACCGGGCTGCGCCACGCCGCCTGCAGCAGCGCCGCCAGCTGCTCGGCGCTCATGCGCGATTCGCGCGAGAGGCCGGAGCCGTTGTCCACCACCAGGCCCTCGGCCTTGTCGCCCAACTGCAGCGCCAGCCAGTCCTTGAGCACGCCGCGGGCCGACTCCGCATTGCCCGTGCCGCGCACCACCAGGCCCAGCGTCAGGAAGAGCTGCTGCGCCATCACGTTGTTGCTGTACTTGTTGATGTCGCGCACCACCTCGGCCAGCGGCGGCGAGCTGATCTCGAAGCTGGGCGCGATGCCGGTGGGCGCCGCGCCGTCGCGCACGCCGCCGCCCAGCTTGCCGCCCAGGTCGCGCCAGGCGGCCTGCAGCAGGCGGGCGTTGAAGCTGGCCGGGTCGGCGTAGGCCACGGGCCACTGGCGCTCGCCGCAGCTGGCGGGGTAGCCGCCGGTGAAGCGCATGCGCTCGGGGTCGGCCGGCGTGGCCTTCAGCGCGGCGCGCCAGTCGTCGCAGGGGCCGGCCACCAGCGGCACGGTGGCGTCGACCTGCAGGCCGGCCAGCGGCGGCTCGACGCCCACGCGCGCCACGCCTTGCACCGCGTCGGGCGTGAAGGTGTACAGCAGGCTCTTCTGCGCCAGCAGCAGCGCGTCGGCCTGCACGTTGTAGGGCTTCAGCGGCTCGCCGTCGAAATCGGCCGCCTTGCCGGCCGGAACGGCGAAGGCACTGCGGTCGAGCACGATGTCGCCCTGGATCTCGCGCACGCCCATCTGCTGCACGCGGCGCAGCAGCAGCCAGAGGCGCTCGGGCACCAGCTTGGGATCACCGCTGCCCTTGATCACCAGGTCGCCTTCCAGCACGCCGTCCCGCAGGCGGCCGTTCAGCCACACCGGCGTGGTCCAGGTGTAGCCGGGGCCCAGCAGGTCCAGCGCGGCCAGCGTGGTCGCCAGCTTGAAGAGCGACGCGGGGTTCTGCTGCCGCGAGGCCTGCCAGCGCAGCAGCGGCGCAGGGGCGTCCACCTCTTGCACGACGATGCTCGCGGCTTCCAGCGGTACCTGGGCACGGGCCAGCGCCAGGCGCACTTCGGGGGGCAGGGGCAGTTCGGTGCCGGCGGCGCTTGCAGCGTGTGCAGTGCAGGCCAGCAGCAGGGCGGCGAGGGCGCGCGCCATCGGCATACAGGGCATCGCGGCATGATGACACGGCTAAACTCTCGCGCCTTCATGGACCCGTGCCTGCTCGCCCTGGACAGTTCGACCGATGCGCTGGCACTTGCACTGCACACGGCGCAGGGCCGCTGGCACCTGAACGAGGCGGGCGGCGCGGCGGCTTCGGCGCGCATCGTGCCGGCCGCGCAGGCGCTGCTGGCGCAAGCCGGCATCGGCTTTGCCGCGCTCGACGCCATCGCCTTCGGCGCCGGCCCCGGTGCGTTCACCGGCCTGCGCACGGCCTGCGCGGTGGCGCAGGGCCTGGCCTTTGGCGCCGGCAAACCGGTGCTGCCGCTGGACAGCCTGATGATCGTGGCCGAGGACGCCTGGGGCCTGCGGCCTGCTGGGCCTGGTGCCACCGGCCTGCACTGGGTGGCCATCGACGCGCGCATGGACGAGGCCTACGCCGCCGCGTACCGCCGCCAGCCGGAGGGCGACTGGGCCGTCGCCGTGGCCCCCGCGCTGTACGCGCTGCCCGCACTGGCCGAGGCCTGGCAGCGCGACCCCCCTGCCGCCATTGCGGGCAACGCACTGAGCGTGTTCCGCGGCCGGCTGCCCGACACCGGCGCGCCCGCCGTACCAGACATCACCGACCGTGCCGCCGCCCTGGGTCGCCTGGCCGCGCAGGCCTGGCGGCGCGGCGGCGCCATCGACCCCGCGGCGGCCCTGCCGCTGTACCTGCGCGACAAGGTGGCGCAGACGACCGAGGAGCGCGCCCGCCAGCGCGCGCTGCAGCAGGGATGAGAGCCGTTCGTTCCTCCAGGCCCACGGCAGCGGCTGGTGCCGCGGGCGCGGCCACCTCCCGTCCGATGACGGTGCTGGACCTCGACACCGTGCTGGCCATCGAGGCCCAGTGCTACAGCCACCCCTGGACGCGCGGCAACTTCATCGACTCGCTGGCCGCCGGCTACCTGGCCGAACTGCGCCTGTCGGCGGAGGGCGAATGCCTGGGCTACTGGGTGGCGATGCCCGGCGTCGATGAGATGCACCTGCTGAACCTCAGCGTCGCACCGCGCCACCAGCGCCAGGGCCACGCCCAGGCCATGCTGGCCGACCTGGTGCAGCAGGCCCGCCAGCGTGGCGACCAGCAGCTGTGGCTGGAGGTGCGCAGCAGCAACACCGCCGCGCGCCTGCTGTACCGGCGCGTGGGCTTCCTGGAATCGGGCCTGCGCCGCAACTACTACCCGCTGGCCGGCGGCCGCCGCGAAGACGCGGTGCTGATGAGCCTGGCGCTGGCCGCGCGCGACGAGGGGAGCCGCGATGGCCTGGACTGAGCGCCAGCGCGCGATGCTGCAGGCCATGGGATTGCGGCTGTGGTGGCCTGAAGGCGGTGGGCAGGCCGCCGAGGTGGCGGTCGCCGACCCGCCGACTGAGGCAGCTTCTCCGGTGCCCGAGCCACCAGCGCGGCCGGGGGTGGCGACCTCCTCCGCTGCGCTGCCGGCTTCCGCTCCGGCCGCGCCACCCGCCACCCGGCCGCCTGGGGCGCCATCTGCGGGGCCATCCCCGGCGCCCTCCCCGGCGGCATCCACTGCACCACGGGTGATTCCGGTCGCGTCGGACGCGTCCCCCGTGGCCCAGCTCGACTGGCCCGCGCTGCGCGCCGCCGTGGCCGAATGCCGCGCCTGCACGCTGTGCGAAACCCGCACGCAAACCGTGTTCGGCGTCGGCCACGAGCAGGCGCACTGGATGATCGTCGGCGAGGCGCCGGGCGAGAACGAGGACAAGCAGGGCGAGCCCTTCGTCGGCGCCGCCGGCCGGCTGCTGGACCGGATGCTGCAGGCCCTGGGCCTGACGCGTGGCGAGGCCGATGCGGCGCGCCAGGTCTTCATCGCCAACACGCTGAAGTGCCGGCCGCCGCGCAACCGCAACCCGGAGCCCGAGGAACTGGCGCGCTGCCAGCCCTTCCTGCTGCGCCAGGTGGAGCTGGTGCAGCCGCGCGTCATCCTGGCCATGGGGCGCTTCGCCGTGCAGTCGCTGCTGGACAGCGACGAGCCCATCGGCCGGCTGCGCGGCCGTGTGCACACCTGGCGCGGCCGGCCGCTGGTGGTCACCTACCACCCGGCCTACCTGCTGCGCAACCCGCCCGACAAGGCCAAGGCCTGGGCCGACCTGTGCCTGGCGGCGCAGGCCGCCGACGCGGCAGCTTCTCGGTAAGCCTGCTGAAACGAGACCCTGCGGCCGGCAACCCATCACAGGCCGGCAGGGGGTCGATCGCTATCATCGTCCGTTCTGCCCCGACCCCTTGAGGTAGTCGAACGTGCAACCCGCGGACGGTCCCGCCCGCCGACTCGCCGCCGCCCCGCAGGGCTGGGACGTGCTCCCGCTGCCGGCGATCGAGCTCAGCTCCGATGCCCAGGCGCTGCAGGTGAATGGCGCGATGGCCGCGCTGTCCGGCCTCAGCCCTGACAGCCTGCTGGGCACCGGCTGGTTCGCCGTGCTGTCGCCCGACCGCCGGGCCGCCTTGTTCGAGGCGCTGGCCGCCCAGACCGATTTCGACCTGGAGATCCGCCTGCTGCGCCACGACCGGGTCAAGGCCTGGGTCGACCTGAGCGCGCGCTGGCTGCCGCAGTCGGGCAGCTTCCTGTGCCTGCTGCAGGACCGCACGCCGCTGCAGCAGGCGGTGCAGGACGCGCAGGCCACGGCGTCGCGCTTCAGCCTGCTGGCCGACAACGTGCCGGTGCTGATCGCCTACTACGAGAGCATCGGCTTCACCTGCGTCTACGCCAACCGCCAGTACGCCGCCACCTTCGGCCTGAAGCCCGATGCGGTCGTCGGCCGCACCTTCGCGCAGGTGATCGGCGAGGCCGCGGCGGCCGAGATCCAGCCGCACGTGGACATGATGCTGCGGCTGCGGCGCACCGTGTCCTACGAGCGCGCGGTGGCCGGCGCGGCGGGCCGCACCCGCTGGCTGGAGGTGAGCCTGGTGCCGCACCTGGGCAGCGACGGCCATCCATTCGGCGCCTTCGTGCTCATCAACGACATCACGCGCCACCGCGAGGCGGAAGCCGCCGTGCGCGAGAGCGAAGAGCGCATGGCCAAGTTCATGCACGCCAGCGTCGAGGGCATCGTCTTCCACCGCGACGGCCTGATCACCGACCTCAACGCGCCGATGGCGACGCTGGTCGGCGGCACGCGCGAAGCGCTGCTGGGCCGCCACGTGATGGACTTCGTCGCGCCGGCGCAGCAGGCGCGCGTGCAGCAGGTGATGGCGCAGGGCGCCGAGCTGAGCTACGAGACCGAGATCGTCGACCTCGCGGGCCAGCCGATCCCCGTGGAATTCATCGTGCGCACGCTGCTGCGTGGCGGCGAGAAGCTGCGCATGACCATCGTGCGCGACATCCGCGACCGCCAGGCCGCGCAGGCCCGCATCCGCCAGCTGGCGCACCACGACACCCTGACCGGCCTGCACAACCGCGGCGCCTTCGTCGAGCGGCTGGAGGCCGAGCTGGCGCACCCCGGCGCGCCGGGCATCGCGGCGCTGCTCTTCATGGACATCGACCACTTCAAGCGCATCAACGACACGCTGGGCCACCTGGCCGGCGACGCGCTGCTGCGCGCCATCGGCGCCCGCATCGCCGACCTGCTGCCGCCGCAGGGCGCGGCGGGCCGCTTCGGCGGCGACGAGTTCGTGCTGCTGCTGCCCGGCCTGCCCGACCGCGAGGCCGCCTGTGCATGGGCCCAGCGCCTGCGCGCCGCGGTGCAGGCGCCGGTGCCCTTCCACGGCCGGCCGCTGGTGGTGACGCCGACCATCGGCATCGCGCTCTTCCCCGAGCACGGGCGCGACGCCGACAGCCTGCTGCGCCACGCCGACGCCGCGCTGTACGCCGGCAAGGAAGCGGGACGCAATGCGGTGACGGTGTTCGAACCGGCCATGGGCGAGGCCATGGCGGCCGAGGTGCAGCTGGAAACCGAGCTGGCCGGCGCCTTGCGCCGCGGCGAATTCGGGCTGGCGCTGGAGCCGTGGGTGTGCTGCGAGACGGAAGCCGCCGCCAGCCGCCCGGTCGCGCAGGCGGTGCGGGTGATGTGGCACCACCCGCGGCGGGGCGCCATCGAGGCAGAGGGGCTGGCCGGCGCGCCGCCGCGCCTGCTGCAGCAGGTGGCTGAATGGGCGCTGCGCGAGGCCACGCTGCGCCGCGCCGCCGCATCGCCCGGCATGGGCCTGGTGTTTGACAGCGCCGGGCTGCAGCTGGGCGTGCCGGCGCTGCTGGCGCTGGCCAGCAGCCTGCCGGCCGACGAGGCCATGGCCGGCCCGCTGTGGTTCACCCTGGCCGAGCGCCAGGCGGCCGATGACCCGGCGCTGCCGCGGGTGCTGGCGCAGCTGCAGCAGCGCGGCATCGGCGTGCTGCTGAGCGACTTCGGCGCGGGCGGCCTGGGCCTGGCGCGCCTGCGCGAGCTGCCCCTGGCCGGATGGTGCCTGGACCCGGCGCTGGTCGAGGCGCTGCCGGACGACATGGCGGCCGCGACCATCGTGCAGGCCCAGATCACCCTGGCGCAGGGGCTGGGCAAGCTCGTGGCGGCGCGCGCGGCGACGCGGGAGGCGCAGCGCGCCTGGCTGAGCGCCGCCGGCTGCCACTGGCTGGGCGGTGACGGCGCGCAGCAGCTGCCCGCTGCGTCCGCTCGCGGCACCGTGGCCGCCCGCTGAACCGGCCAGCACCGCGTCGGGGCTGAATCGGTTCTTGCGCGCGGCTCCGGCGGGTGCCTCAGTGCCGCCGCGAGCCGGCCTGCGCATCGGCCTGGGCCGCAGCACCGAGCCTTGGCCGCGTCTTCAGGCCGTTAGGACTTCGGCTTCTTCGCCGGCCGCGTCCAGCCGGCGATGCTGACCTGCTTGGCCCGCGCCACCGTCAGCTGCCCGGGCGGCGTGTCCTTGCTGACGGTGCTGCCGCCACCCACGGTGCCGCCGGCGCCGATGGTGACCGGCGCCACCAGCACGCAGTTGGAACCCACGTGCACGTCGTCGCCGATGACGGTGCGGTGCTTGTTCGCGCCGTCGTAGTTGGCGGTGATGCTGCCGGCGCCGTAGTTGACGCGTTCGCCGACGATGGCGTCGCCCAGGTAGGCCAGGTGGTTGGCCTTGGCGCCCTTGGCGAGCGTCGAGTTCTTGACCTCGACGAAGTTGCCGATGTGCACCTCGTCGCCCAGCTGCGCGCCGGGGCGCAGGCGGGCGTAGGGGCCGACCAGGGCGCCTGAGCCGACCTTGGCGTCCTCGATGTGGGTGAAGGGATGGATCACCGCGCCCGCGCCGATCTCGGCATCGCGGATCACGCAATGGGCGCCGATGCGCACGCCATCGCCCAGCACCACGCGGCCTTCGAAGACGCAGCCGACGTCGATCTCGACGTCCTGGCCGGCCTGCAGCGTGCCGCGCAGGTCGAAGCGGGCGGGGTCGGCCAGGCGAACGCCGGCTTCCATCAGGGCCTCGGCCTGGCGGCGCTGGTAGCGGCGTTCCAGGTCGGCCAGCTGCACGGGGCTGTTGACGCCGAGCACCTCGGTCTCGTCCGGCGCGGCGATGCCCACCACCTCGATCCCTTCGCGCTCGGCCATCGCGACGATGTCGGTCAGGTAGTACTCGCGTTGCACGTTGTCGTTGGTCAGCGCCATCACCCAGCGCTTCAGGTGCGCGGTGGGCGCGGCCATGATGCCGGTGTAGATCTCGCGGATCTGGCGCTGCGCGGGCGTGGCGTCCTTGTGCTCGACGATGCCCAGCACGGCGCCGTCAGCCCGGCCGTCCTGGCGCAGGATGCGGCCATAGCCGGTGGCGTCGGGCAGCTCGATGGTCAGCAGCGCCAGCTTGGTGCCGCCGCAGGCCTCGGCCAGCGCGCGGGTGGTGGCAGAGCCGATCAGCGGCACGTCGCCGTTCAGGATGATCGTGGTGCCGTCGTCATCGAGCTGCGGCACCACCTGCTGGATGGCATGGCCCGTCCCCAGCTGCGGCTCCTGCCGCACCGCGATGGCGCCGCGGCCCTCGATCGCGCGTTCCACCTCGTCCGCGCCGTGGCCGGTGATGACGATCGTGCGGTCCGCCTTCAGCGTGGCCGAGGTGTCCAGCACGTGCGCCAGCAGCGCGCGCCCGGCCAGCTTGTGCAGCACCTTCGGCAGCCGGGACTTCATCCGGGTACCCTTGCCGGCGGCCATGATCACGATGTCGATTGCCATGAGTGGGAGCGTTTGAGTTGCGCGTGAATCGCTGGATTATCGCGACGCTGCTGGTGCCGCTGCTGCTGTTGTCCGGCTGCAGCGCCCTGCGGCTGACCTATGGCCAGGGGCCCCTGCTGGCCTACTGGTGGATGGACCGCTACATCGACTTCACGGCCGAGCAGGCGCCGCTGGCGCGCAGTGCCCTGGCCGACTGGTTCGCCTGGCACCGCCGCACGCAGCTGCCCGACTACGCCGACTGGCTGCGCGAGCTGCAGCCCGTCGCTGCGGCCAACGTCACGCCGGAAACGGTGTGCCGCGTGGCCGAGGCCGCGCAGCGCCGCATCGAGGCGGCCTACGAGCAGGCCGTGCCGGCCATGGCGCCCATCGTGCGCACGCTGACGCCGGCTCAGATCGACCACCTGGAACGGCGCTACGCACGCAATAACAAGGAAGCGGAGCGTGACTTCCTGCAGCCCGACCTGCAGGACCGCGCCGAGGCGTCGCTCAAGCGCACGGTGGAGCGCGCCGAGCAGGTGTACGGCACGCTCGATGAATCGCAGCGCCAGCTGGTGTCGGCGGGGCTCGCGGCGTCGCCTTTCGATCCGCAGCGCTGGCTCGCCGAGCGGCGCGCGCGCCAGCAGGACATCCTGCGCACGCTGCGGCAGCTGCTGGCCACGCAGGCCGACACGGCGACGGTGCAGGCGGCGCTGCGCGGCTTCGCGGTGAATGCCGCGCGTTCACCCCGCGCCGAGTACCGCGCCTACCGCGCGCAGCTGGAGCAGGCCAACTGCGCGCTGGCCGCGCAACTGCACAACGCGCTGCGGCCCGCGCAGCGCCAGCATGCCGTGGCCAAGCTCAAGGGCTGGGAAGAGGACCTGCGGGCGCTGGCCGCCGCGGCAGGCCCGGCGCCTTCGGCTACAGCGGCACCCTGACCACGCGCGGGTTGGGGCCGGTGGCGGGGAAGTCGAACAGCGCGGCGTCGAACAGCGGCTTCAGCATCGCGTCGGTGCTGGCGTAGTAGCCCTCGGCGCTGGCGCGCGCTTCGTACAGCGGCTTGCCGCTGCCGCGCTCGCGCAGCAGCAGGGCCACCTCGCGGTCGTAGCGCGGCGGTTCCATCTGCCAGCCGAAGCCCACGCCCCAGCCCGGTCCGCGCCACGGCCCGCGCCGGCCCCAGCGGTAGCCGAAGCCGCCGTGCCACCACATCGGGTCGTCCCAGGGCGAGCGGTCGGTCCGCGTGACCCGCGCGCCCAGCTGAACAACGAGATCGGGCGAGCCGCCGGCGGCCACTTCCTTGAAGCCGGCCTTCTCCAGCGCCGGGCGCGCCGCATCTTCCAGCCGCTGCTGCAGCTCGGCGTTTTCCTGCTGCGAAGGCAGGCGCTCGAAGCCATAGGTGCCGCCGCGGCGGTTGGCGGGCCAGTCGCCGTAGGTGGCGACCTCGGCCGACATGCTGTTGATGGTCGCGCAGCCGGCGAACAGCAGCGGCGCGCCGGTGGCGGTCAGCGCCGTGGCGGCAAGCATCGAACGTCGTTTCATCGCGCTCTCCTGGCGGGCTTGCAGCAAACGGCGGGCCCGCGCTGCAGGCTGCTCGCTGCCGCTGGCAGCGGCATCCCCGACGAAGGCACGATCGCCCCTGGGCGGGCCTGCAACTGCTCGGGCTCAGTCATCGAGCTTCAGGCGGATCACCGCATCCGCCGCCGGCGTGGCGCAGGATTCGTCGTCTTCGTCGAAGGCCTTGTCGCCCCCGGGATCGGCCACCCCGGTGGGCTTGATCGTCGTGAACGGGAAGAGCTTCCTGTCCATCATGTGCGACAGCGTGATGTTGCCCATCGCGCTGAACATGTTGTCGATGCGGCCGGGGTACTGCTTCTCCCACTCGCGGATCATCTTCTTCACCTGCACGCGCTGCAGGTTGTCCTGGCTGCCGCACAGCGTGCACGGGATGATGGGGAACTGGCGGTGCTCGGCCCAGCGTTCCAGGTCGGTCTCGGCCACGTAGGCCAGCGGGCGGATCACGGTGTGGCGGCCGTCGTCGCTGACCAGCTTGGGCGGCATGCCCTTCATGCGGCTGCCGAAGAACATGTTCATCAGCAGGGTCACCACCATGTCGTCGCGGTGGTGGCCCAGCGCGATCTTGGTGGCGCCCAGCTCGCCCGCCACGCGGTACAGGATGCCCCGCCGCAGCCGCGAGCACAGCGAGCACATGGTCTTGCCCTCGGGCACCAGGCGCTTGACGATGCTGTAGGTGTCCTGGTCCTCGATGTGGAAGGGCACGCCGCGCGATTCGAGGTAGCGCGGCAGCACGTCGGCCGGGAAACCGGGCTGCTTCTGGTCGAGGTTGACGGCGATGAGGTCGAAGCGGATCGGCGCCCGTTCGCGCAGCGACATCAGGATGTCCAGCATGGCGTAGCTGTCCTTGCCGCCGGACAGGCACACCATCACCTTGTCGCCTTCCTCGATCATGTTGAAGTCGGCGATGGCCTGGCCGACCTGGCGGTGCAGCCGCTTACTCAGCTTGTTAGCTTCAAAGGCCTGTTTCTTGGCGGCCTTGTCTTGCGCCTCCGCATCCTGCGCCGCGGCCACGACGCCCTGGTCAACAACGCTGTTCATGAGGCTTCCTTCATCGCAAACACTTCGCAGCCGACCGATTCGCAGTCGGGGTAGACATCGGGCTTCTCGGTCGACACGCGCGCCGCGCGCACGCTGGGGTGCGCCAGCATCAGCTTCAGCACGTCGTCCGCCAGCGTTTCCTGCAGGTGGATGTGGCCCTGCTTCACGCGCTGCGCGATGCTGCGGCGCATGAAGTCGTAGTCCAGCACCTCGTCCAGCTGGTCGTGCTGCGGCGTGGAGACGGCCAGCGGCACGTACAGGTCGACGTTGATCAGCACCCGCTGCTCGCCCTTCTTCTCGAAGTCGTGCACGCCGATGTTGATCCACACCTCGTAGTTGCGCAGGAAGAGCCGGCGGCAGTCCTGCAGGCAGGGGTT
>CBIHPZ010000001.1:0-42087 GCA_966211865.1 uncultured Aquabacterium sp. | reverse complement strand
ACGAAGATCAGGGCCATGCACACGAGCACAGCCCAACGAAGAAAAGACGCGTGGCGCCGCCTGGCGCCGCACATTGGGCGTGCGCCCTGCCCTCGGGTGCAAACTGGTGGTTCCGCAACTACCAGCCCGAGGGAGGGCGCCCATGGACAAAACCGAGTACATCCAATCGTTCGACATGCGCACGATCAAGGAACGGCAGCCGGACGGCCGCCTCGTCGATATGGTCGAGCTGCGCATCATTGGTCGCCCAGATCCTCAGCGGCCAGAGACAACCCAGTCGCCGAACTACCGCACGACCCCAGAGAACGCCGCGGGGTTTCTGAATGGCCTGGCGTCGCTGCTGGAGTCGCTGCGCAATCAACCACCAGCCAAGATGAACTGATCGGGGCGGCAGCACCGCACAACCCGGCCGGGATTGCGCAGGCCACGCGAACCCAATCGCCGACTTCATGCGACATGGCCGCTCCCTTCGCGAGGAATGGGCGGGCGCCCTGCCCGCGGGTGCAAACTGGTGGTTCCGCAACTACCAGCCCGAGGGAGGGCGCCCATGAAAAAGACCGGATCACCCATCGCCGCCACCCTGGACACCGATGGCCGGCTGCGCATCGCCGGGCTCCGATTGACTGCCGCACAGACCGATGCACTCATCGAACTGCTGGCCGACCAACGCACCCAAATGGAGCCGCCGGTATCCCCGTCGCTTCGATTCGACGAGCTGATGGGCGTCACCCCCGATCCGGCATATGTCCTGCAGGAAGACCCTGTGCACAAGACGTTGATGGTTGCCCTTCGGCACGTCGGCCTGGGATGGTGCGGCTTCGAGTTCACCGCCGAGGTGGCCGCGGAGCTTCGGGACGAACTCGCCCGCTTCGCTGGGCATGCGCCCGCACCCTCTGCACGCGACGCCAGCGGCACCGAGCACTGACGCTCGCTCAGCCGGCATCGCGCACCTCCGCCGGACACAGTGCCGCACGCAGAAAGGCGAGTTGCCAGGCGGACAGCGACAGCCGCTTGACCGGCCGCTGCCCGCAGAAGCTGATTTCCGCGCCACCGCCCGGCGGCGTCGTCACGACCAGCGCCAGCTGCTCGCGCAAGCGCCTGCCCTGCACGCGCTTGCGGTATCGCATCGAGCGCGCCCGCGCCTGCTCATGCGGCATGGCCGCTCCTTTCGTGGGATGTGCAGCAATTCACGGCACCACGAGGCGCGGGGCGCAGCGCGCACCCCCTGCCTGAGGGGTGGCGCCCTACCACATGTGATAAGCGGCCCGCAAGGCTTGCAGCGCCGTCAAGCGAACCAGTGCCGCGGAGCGGCCTGACGAACATCAATTCACACTGATATCGAGGGAATGCACCATGGCCAGCCCGAAGAAGCCGAGCCCCCACATGCACATGGTTTCGAATCACCACACCGCGATCTGCATCGAGCTGCGCGCGGAAGAGCAACACGCCGCCCTGCTGCCGCGCCGATCGCGCGCACCGCAGTACCTTCCAGTGAACGCGCCCCTGCCGCGCAAGGGCGAAGTCATCTATCTCACGTCGACAAGCGCCTGGGGCGTGCATGGGGTGGTGCACGAGTGGATCGCGCACGATGAACTGCGCATCACGGTGTTGATTGAGCCACTCGGCCGGACTCACTACACCAACCGGCCAGACTTCTCGGTCACGCAATAGCCGGAAAGCAACCAAGCGCTCATGCCGCATCGCGATCGGCATCCTTGGGCAGTTCCACCGACCCGCCGGCCAACCGAATCAGGCGAACCCCGGCCTCAGCCGAAATCGCCTTTGTCTTGCCTGTGGACAGTCGGGAGATCGATGGCTGAGACAACCCGAGTTCCCGACCAAGTCGGTATGTGGAATAGCCGCCCGCCAAGACGCGTCGAACCAAGCCACCGAAGTCGATGCACTTTGACATGGACTCTGATGATACAGCGTGACATTGGGCAGGCAACCCCCCTTCGCCACAATACGTTTATGCATCGCCCCGTCCCTGAAGGCCCGCACGGCCATGCGCGCGAGATCATCGAGACGCTGAGGAAGCAACGCGGCTTCACGAGCATGCGCGCCCTAGCGCTCGCCGCAGGGATCAGTCAGCCCACGTTGAGCCGTTTCATGGCAGGCACCAACGATGCGCTGGACCTGCATAACTTCTTCGCGCTTGCTCAAACGCTAGAGGTTACGGTCAGCGAATTGCTAGGCGAAGTGCCGTTGCTTGCACATGGCAGTGCACGTTTGCGCGAACTAGTCCGGGTTGCAGAACGACTACCCGAACCCCATCAGGATGCGCTACTCGCCGCCGGCCGGGCAATGGCAGATAGCAGCAAGAGCAAGCGATAAACCGCCCCGGGTTCGACCCAACCGGAAGTTTCGTTGTTCGTTGCCCGCCGAGGACCGGCCCGCAGGGTTACAGCCTGTCCTTGGCTTCGGCCGGGGTGACTCGCTGCCGCTGCTGTTCAGAGATGTGCGCGGTCGTCAGGAAAACGACGTCGGCGGTGTCAACCGTGCCGGCCAGGCTGCGGAACTTCATGACAACGCGGGCGCCGTGCCAGAACGCTTCCTCGCCGGTGAAAGTGGCCCCGTACCCGCTCTTGTATTCGATGCTTTCGCTGGACATCGGCGGACCATAGCGCGCGACCAGCAACTCTCGCAGCGCCTTTGCATTGGCCCGTGCCACTTTGATTTTTGCGCCCTGCACCACGCCCTTGCGTAAAAACACCTCGCAGACGTGCCCGCCGAGCCCAAGGTCTGGCGTGTTGTAGGCCTGCATCCAATCGCCAAACGCTGGAAGCTCTGGATAGCACTGACCACGGTGGGACTGGTCTGGCCCTAGCAGGCGAGCGCCGGGAAATAGCGGGGCGCGCGGACACACAGGCAATTTGTCCTGCTCCGACAGTGGCACTCCGAACCGGATTCCAAACAAGGCATCCGGCTCTTCCTTCCAAGGCTCCGCCGTTGCACCAGCAGTGGCGGCGGCAATCACCAATACCCCAAACATCTGCGAAATCTTCATCGTAGTTTCACCTTGCGCAAGACGGCCACCCGACCTGACCGGAGGGCTTGGTGAATTCTGCAACCCATCAGCCACCGCAGCCGAGCGAAAAAAGCCGCCAGCGATGTCAAAACGCATTGACATGCGGTGATGTTTAAGATCATCATGCGCCCCGTTCTGTGATGACGGAGGCGCAACGTGCAACCCGAAGTTCCCTTCTGGATTGAGCTGCTGAGGCTGGCGCTGATTGCGCTGGCCCTGATCGGCGCCGGCGTCGCCGTCCCCTGGCTGTTCTTCGCGATCAATCGCGAAGAGCGCGACCCCATCACCAGCACGCACGACGCCGCGCACCCCACGCGCAGCTGGTGGTGGCTGTACCCCACCGTGGCGCTGCTGGCGGTGCTGGTCAGCATCGCGTGGCCTCGGGGGTTCGCGTCGTGAACGCCGACCAGCTGCGCGACCTGCGCGACCAGTTCGCAGCGCTGGCCATGCAGGCCCACCTGATCACCGACACGGTGCCCGGCGAAGCCTGCGAAGCGCTGCTGGCCGCAGCCGACAAGGCCGGCCGCGATCCGGTGGCACACCTCTGCTTCAACGCCTACGAGGTGGCCGACCAGATGCTGGTGGCGCGCAATGCGCCCGCCGCGGCGCCCACCGGCCGCGACCACGCCACGGCCATGCGCCTGATGAACGCCGCGCCCGCCATGGCCAAGAGCCTGGCTGACCTGGACGTGCTGCTGGTCAACGCCGGCTACGACGCCGACCACCCCTGGCGCGCGCTGATCCGCGCCGGCCTGGCCGAGACGAAGGCGGCCGCGGCATGAACCTCGAGGCCACCACCCGCGCCGACCTGCCCGCGCTGCTGATGCGCGCCGGCGAATGCACCCTGCGCGTGGCCAGGATTGAAGCCGAGCAGGCCGAGCTGCGCCGCGCCTACGTGGTCGACGGCGTCCACACCAGCGCCAGCTACCGCTTCACGCTGGATGCGGAGCGCACGCGCCTGCGGGTCGAGGTGCTGCAGCTGCAGCACCGCATCAACTACCTGAAGAAGCTGGAGCGCCAGGCGCGCGCCAAGCAGAACCTGGCCGTGCTGGAGGCGCTGCTGGCCGAGCGCGGCCTGGGCGACTTGGTAGAAGAGGCGCGCCAGCGCTGCGACATCGATACGGCCGTCCGCGCTACCGGTCCGTCCCGCATCCCCGCCTCATACACCGCGGCAACCTGGCACGGAACCCTTCCGCAAGATCCAGCGACGGGAGAGGTCGGCCTGTCGTTCAACGTGGTCGGCGGCCCCACGGTGCGCCTGTGCCTTCCTGCCGCAGACGCGCGCCACGTCATCGAGACGCTGACGTGCTCCATTGCATCAGCAGATGCCCCGGGAGCGGCCGCGTGATCACCGCCCTGGTCAATCGTGCACGCCGCGCCTGCGCAGCCCTGGCGCGCAGCTGCGCGCTCGTCGCAGAAGCCATCGTCAGCGACGACCTGCTTTCACCATCTGGCGCGCGCGCTGGCGGCGTCAGTTCGGGCGACTTCGGTGTCTCCGGCCAGCAGCCAATCGCGTTCGTTGATTACCTGCCAGGCGAGTTCGCTGAGATTGAACGCGATCGCGCCATCACGGTCGGGTATCGCCCCCGACCGCCAGATGATGCCTGCGGCTACGAGACCGCCCACGACGCCGTCGTTGATGCGAAGGCGGTTGGATCGCGTTTGCTGCACCACGTAGAACCGCAGGACCTGCTTTTCGTCTTCGCTCAAACTTTCCAGGCGGCGAATCAGTTTCCGTTCGCGCTGGCGCTGCGACCATGCCCGCAAGACGCGCCGCGCCGCGTGCCCTATGAGGACGACACAGCACACGAGTACAGCGACTCCAAGAACTGGGGCGTGATCTTTTGCAAGCTGCGCCACCCGCAGAGCCTCAAGGACCTGCGGCGGGCCAAAGAGCAGGACAGCCGCGACCGCCCCTATCGCTGCGTAGCTGGCTGGGCCGAGCTTGAGAGCATCCAGCAGCGCCTTGAACCACTCCACGGTCATCACGCCAGTCTAGGGGATCACCCGTGATGCGCGCGCCGATCGCCCGCGCCATCCGCACTGTGCGCCTGGCCCTGCTGCACACGCACCGCGCGCAGCTACTGCTGCTGCGCCAGCAGGCTGCCGCCGACGCCACGCCGGCCGCGCTGGTGCGCTGCGATGCGCAGCTGGCCGTGGTGCAGGCCGACATCAGCGCGCTGAGCTGGAGGCGCCCGTGACCCGCGCCGAGCGCTACATGCTGCTGATGAACGCCCGCCACGAACTGCGGGCAGCGCAACGCACCGTCGAGCGCCTGGCGCACGACCTGCGCGGCACCGAATGCGCCGCGCCCTTGCTGGCCGCCGCCTTCAGCGTGGGCGGGGCCGCGCAGCAGCTGGACGCGCTGTCCGGCCTGGCGCCGCGCAAGCCGGCCCGCATGCCGCGCACCACACCAGCCGATGGCATCAGCGCCGAAGCGCTCGATGCCCGCATGGGCCGGCCCGCAGGCACCGCAAGGAAAGAAGCGTGATGGTTGCCACCGCCACTGCTGGACAGGTGCGCCCGCGCCGCGCCACGCGCCCGCAGCCGGCCGCCGCCCGCCCCGGCACGCCGCCCATTGAGGTGTCCATCACCGGCACGCTGCTGGAGCACGCCGTGATGCGCGTGGCCCCGGCCACCGGCGCGCCGGAAGTGACGGTGCTGCTGGCCCAGCCCGGCTGCCCGCCGCTGCGCGCCACGCTCACCTACCCGCCCGGCATCTCGTCGCAGGTGGTGGCCGCGTCAAAAGCGCGTCAGCTCCGCGCCGGCGATCCGGTGCGCGTCCGCGGCGCCGGCCTCTCGTGGCGCCCGCGCATGGCCGTGCCCTGCCTTCACCTGGACCACGTCATCGCCGTGGATCCCCTGATCCAGACCCACAGCGCGGCCATGGCGGCCGCCAACGACATCGAGAGGACCTGATGGCTACCACCTACACGCAGCCGCAGCTGCGCGCCATGGCACGCGAAGCACTGCAGGCCCGCGGCACGGACTGGCGCTGGATCGAGCTGGTGATGCGCCTCATGGTCCGCACCGGCCTGCAGCCCCACGAAATCGAGCAGCGCATCACCGCGCTCGCGAACCTCCCGGAGACGCAACCCGCATGAACGCCCCCCTTATCGGCCTCACCGGCCACGCCGGCAGCGGCAAAGACAGCTGCGCCGCAGCGCTGGCCGCCGGCGGCTGGAAGTCCATCGCCTTCGCCGACGCCCTGCGCGTGGAAGTGGCGGCCGCCTTCCACATCGACATCCGCGAGCTGACCGAGCGCGCCAGCAAAGAGCAGCCGCGCAAGAGCCTGGCGGTGGGCAACGCCGAGAACGCCAGCTGGCTGCGCTTCGCCAGCATGCACGGCCACAGCCTCATCGAGCCGCGCTCGCCGCGCTGGACGCTGCAGCGCTGGGGCGAGTTCCGCCGCACCAGCGACCCGCTGTACTGGGTGCGCCACGTGGCCGGCTGGGTGAAGCACCAGCGCGCGCACGGCGCGCCCGGCCTGGTCGTGACGGACGTGCGCTTCCCGAACGAGGCCCTGGCCATCCGCGGCCTGGCCGGGCACCTGGTGCGCGTGCACCGCCCCGGCCACGTGCCGCAGCTGGCCGCCGACACCGCCGCGCACGAGAGCGAGCGGCACGAGCAGATCCGCGTCGACGCCGACATCAGCAACGGCGGCACCCTGCTGCAGCTGAGCGCCGAGGTGTGCCGCGTCGTCAGTGCGCTGGTGGACGGCCAGCCGGGAGCCGCGCAATGAGCCGCGCCGGCCACTACGGCCCGCGCACCGCGGCAACCGACGAAGACGACATGCCCTTCAGCGGCAAGCCCATGCGCACGAAGGCGGTGGAAGCCGACCCCAGCGCCGTGTGCGCGCCCAGCGTCGACCCCTTCATGCTCACCGGCCGCGGCCGCGTCTTCGCGCTTGGCAACGGCGATGCGCGCCCGCCGGTGGACCGCGCCGGCAGCCGCGGCGACCAGGCCCACCCCAGCCGCCGCGGCGATCGGCTGTTCTACCCGGACGGCCGCATCACCGACCTGAACGGCAATTGCATCACCGCGCCCGAGGTGCCGCGCGCCAGCCTGCCCGACTGCCTGGACGCCGAGCACCGCATGCGCCGCATCCGCGACGCGCGCTACTCGCCCGCCGGCCGCTGAAGCCATGCCAGCCAACCGCAAGCCCCGCAAGCGCTATCGCCCCAGGGAAGGGGCGACGCCCCGCGACCTGATGTCGCTGGCCGCCGACCAGGCCGCGCTGCTGCTGCCCTCGCAACAGCGCGCGCTTCTGGCACCGGCCATGCGCGGCTTCGACCAGCTGCGCCGGGGCGAGGGAAGCACGTCGGCTTGGCAACTGGTGGCCGACGGCCTGAACCTGGCCGAGGGGCTGGTCAAGCTGCGCATCGGCACCAACCTGGCGGCGGACATCCACACCGCGCACGCCGCCATGGCCGCGCTGATGCACCGCGCCAGGGCCGGCCAGGGCTGGACCCTGCGCGGCCCCGAGCTGGCCGCTGTCGACTATGGGCTGGAGCTGTATCGCGTGCAGCTCAGCCTGGTCAGCCGCGGGGAATGGCGCACGGCAGAGGAAGCGGTGCGCAGCCGAATCCAGGCTGCGCTGGCCGGACGCGCCAGCCCCGGCGTCACCGTGCACGAAGCACCACCCGACCCGACACCCCAGCCGGCCGCCGTCGGCTGACCCGGCCCCACCACCACCGCGCACGAAAGGACCGCGCACGCCATGTCGCACCCCATCACCCACACCCTGGCCCGCCTGCAAAACGGGCTGTTTGCACCCAAGTGCACCGACCTGCTGACCGAGGTGCTCCGCAACGTCGAACTGACCGGCAAGCCCGGCAAGCTGACGATCACTTTGGACGTCAAGAAGGTGAACAGCCTCGTGTCCATCCTGGCCAAGGTCACCGACAAGGTGCCCGAGCAGGTTCACGCGGTGCATGCTGATGGCGTCGTCGTCGTCTCCCGGAGAACCTGAATGCGCCCCGACATCCTGACGGCCGCCGGCCACTACTTCAACTTCCTGACGCCTGAAGACAGCGTCTTCGGCATCGAGGAAATCGCGCACGCGCTGTCGCACTTGTGCCGTTACACCGGCCACGTCAGCACGTTCTACAGCGTGGCGCAGCACTCGGTGCTGGTCTCCCATGCCGTGCCGCCCGAGCACGCGCTGGCGGGCCTGCTGCACGACGCCGCCGAGGCCTTCCTGGGCGATGTCTCAGCGCCGCTGAAGCGCCTGCTGCCCGACTACAAGGCCGTCGAGCGCCGCGTGGAAGCCGCGGTGCTGCGCCGCTTCGGCCTGCCGGCGCAGCTGCCGCGATGCGTGAAGGACGCGGACCTGGTGCTGCTGCTGACCGAGCAGCGCGACCTGATGCCGCACCACTCCGACGAGCGGGAGGCCGAGCGCCTGGGCTATCGCCCGCTCGAACAGACGATCGTTCCCTGCGGCGCCGATGCCGCGCGCCGTCTCTTCCTCGCGCGCTTCGCTCAACTGACGGGAGGCGCGCCGGTGCACGCGCCACCCGTCTTCGAAGTACGTGTCGCCGGCCCCGACGACGTGCACAAGCACACCGACGAGCTGACCGCCCTACGGCTGGCCAACGGCATCAACCAAGCATACCGCGATGACTGCCTGAAGCACCCCGACCCGGCAGATCATGTGCTCTGCCTCGCCACGGTCCATCGCGTCGACGGCGCCGGCACGCCATGAGCACCATCGGCGCCAAGGTCGCCTACGTCAAGCGCCAAGGCCAGACGCGCGACCACCACTGCCACTGGCCAGGCTGCGACCGCCAGGTGCCGCCGGCCGTGTGGGGCTGCCGCAAGCACTGGTACTCGCTGCCCATAGACCTGCGCACAGCCATCTGGAAGGCCTTCAGGCCCGGCCAGGAAGTGAAGGGCACGCCCAGCACCAGCTACATCGCCGCCGCTCGCGCGGCGCAGGACTGGATCGCCAAGAACTACCCCGCGGCCCGCCGGCCGCACGACAACCCGCCGCCGGCCGCGCCGGCATCACCCACAGGAGCACCCATGGACGCCTCCGTTATCGACCGCCCCACCACCACCGAAACCGCGGCACCCGCGGTGCCCACCGAGCCCGGCACGCCGTTCCAGGGCGGGTTCTACGCCGGCCGCCTGCGCGTCGGCGACGACGTCTTCGCGCTGATCGTCGCGCCAGCCGCCGGCGGCGAGCTGGCGGCCAGCGCCTGGGGCGAATACGGCCAGGACATCCCCGCCGCGCGCAGCTTCTTCGACGGCCGCACCAACACCGAAGACATGACCGAGGCCGGCTGCGCGCTGGCGAAACAGGCCGCGCAGCTGGACATCAACGGCTTCGCCGATTGGTACCTGCCCAGCCGCGATGAACTGGAGCTGCTGTACCGCAACCTGAAGCCCACCACCGACACGAACTGGCGCGCCCGAGGCGACAACCCCAGCTCGGTGCCGGTGGGCTACGCCTACAGCAGCGCCGCGCCCGCGCAGACGACCGCTGAAGCCTTCCGCGCCGGCGGCGCCGAGGCGCTGTCCGACGGGTGGTACTGGAGCAGCACGCAGTACTCGGCCAATTACGCGTGGGTCCAGGGCTTCAGCTATGGCGGCCAGGACTACGTCGGCAAGGACTACGAGGGCCGGGCTCGCGCCGTCCGCAGATTCAAGCTCAGCGCTTGACCCCTTCACCACTCCACCGGCGCGCAGCGCCGGTCCGCGCATTTTTTTGAGGGCACCCACATGGACATGACGCTCACTTTGCCGGCCAGCACCCTGCGGCCGCTGCTGCCTGACCTTCTGCGCCACGCCGCCGCGGCGCTGAGCGAGCAGCCGGCACCCGCCGCTTTCCCGGCAATCACCACCAGCAGCGACACGCCGCCGCGCATCGGCGAGCGCTGGCCCAGCCAGGGTGGCATCTACGCCGGCACGTGCCGCTCCACCGACGGCGGCGCGGACCACCACCTCATCCTGTGCGAGGCGAAGCCCGCCGATGAACTGAATTGGCAGGCCGCGCTCGGTTGGGCTGCCAGCCTGTCAACCGAAGGGCACGCCGACTGGTCACTGCCGACGCGCGCCGAGTCGTCGGTGCTGTTCGGCAACCTGCGCGACCAGTTCGACCCGGCGTGGCACTGGACCAGCGAGCAGTACTCGGCCGATTACGCGTGGTACCAGTACTTCAGCGATGGCTTCCAGTACTACCTCGACAAGAACCACGAGGGCCTGGCTCGCGCCGTCCGCAGATTCAAGCTCAACGCTTGACCCCTTGAACCCTTCACCGGCGCGCAGCGCCGGTCGCGCTTGAAAAATGGCCCAGTTCCAGCACCTGCCGATCTACAAGCTCGCGGTCGATCTACTCGACCTGGCGACGGACCTGACGCGCAACATGCCGCGCGACTTCAAGGCCTCGCTGGGCGGCGAAATCCGCACCGCGCTGATCCGCCTCATCGTGCTCATCGGCCGCGCCAACGCGGCCAAGGACATGAGCCGGCGCGGCGAGCACATCGACGAGCTGCTGGAGCACCTGCAGGTCGCCGAGCTGCTGCTGCGGCTGGCCTACGGCAAGCGCTTCATCGCACTCAGCCAGTGGACACGCGCCGCTGAGCTGACTGCCACCATCGGCAAGCAGGCCGGCGGCTGGCGCAAGTTTTCTCGCAACGCTGCGGCGCCTGCTGCATGACCGTCAAGGCGATCATGCCCGTGCGCTCTTTCTTGAATCTGGTCGTGCCGCTGGCCCTTGAGGCCACCGCCATGCGCACCACGGATACCACCGGCCAGCAATTCGGCCGTGCACGGTCCCGCGCAGTCCCCTCGCTGATCGGCTCCCGCCTTCGGCCTGGCGACGTAGATCGCACGACTCAGCGCAGTACTCGGCCAATTACGCGTGGTACCAGAACTTCAGCAATGGCAACCAGAACTACAACGACAAGAACAACGAGGGCCGGGCTCGCGCCGTCCGCAGACCAGGACGCAAGCGTTTCTCTTTTTCAGCGGCTCGCGGCCGCTTACTTTGACTGCCGGCGCCGCAAGCGCAACACACCCAGTGCACTGGCCTTCGAAGAGCAGCTGGAGCGCAATCTTTTCGACCTGCACGAGGAACTGGCCGCCGGCACCTACCGGCCCGGCCGCAGCACTTGCTTCGTCGTCACCAAGCCCAAGCCACGCGAGGTGTGGGCCGCGGACTTCCGCGACCGCGTGGTGCACCACCTGCTCTACAACCACATCGCGCCGCGCTTCCACGCCGCCTTCGTGGCCGACAGCTGCGCCTGCATCCCCGGCCGCGGCACCCTGTACGCCGCCCAGCGCCTGGAGCACCAGGTGCGCAGCGTCACCAGCAACTGGCAGCGACCCGCGCACTACCTCAAGGCGGACATCGCCAACTTCTTCGTGTCGATCCACAAGCCCACGCTGCGCGAGCAGCTGCTGGCCCGCATCGACCCCGCCACCGAAAGCTGGTGGCGCTGGCTCACCGACACCGTGCTGCTGCACGACCCGCGCACCGACGCGGACGTGCGCTCGCCCGCCGCGGTGCTGCGCCTGGTGCCGGCGCACAAGAGCCTGTTGCAGGCCCCGGCCGAGCGCGGCCTGCCCATCGGCAACCTCAGCAGCCAGTTTTTTGCCAACGTCTACCTGAACGCGCTGGACCAGCACGCCAAGCACCAGCTGCGCGCGCCGCACTACGTGCGCTACGTCGACGACGTGGTGCTGGTGCACCCCGACCCCCAGTGGCTGCGCGCCGCGCTGGCCAGCATCGAAGCGTTCCTGCCAGCCCGCCTCGGCGTCGAGCTGAACCCGCGCAAGACCATCCTGCAGCCGGTTGACCGCGGCGTCGATTTCGTCGGCCACGTGGTGAAGCCCTGGCGGCGCACCGCCCGCCGCGGCACCGTGCGCCGCGCGCTGGCGCGCATCGAGACCATGCCACGCGCCGACATTGCCACCACGGCCAACAGCGTGTTCGGCCTGCTGCGCTGCGCGAGCCACAGCCACCAGGACCGCGTCCGCCTGGCCAACGCCATCCGCAAGCGCGGGAAAGCGGTGGCGGCTGACCTGACCAAGACCTATTGAAAAGGGATCCCGCTGATGCGCACCCTATCCATCCGCCAGCCCTGGGCCTGGCTCATCCTGCACGCCGGCAAAGACGTGGAGAACCGCGACTGGCCAACAACCTTCCGCGGCCGCATCCTCGTGCATGCCGGCAAGGGCATGACGCGCGACGAGTGGTCAGACGCCTGGACGTTCGCGCAAGGCACAGGTGCCAGCCCGAAAGCGCTGGAGGCCGGCATCACGCGCGACACCATCGCTCGCGGAGGCATCGTCGGCTCAGTCGAGATCGTCGACTGCGTGAAGGCCTGCGCCTCGCGATGGTTCGTTGGCCAGCACGGCTTCGTGCTGGCGAACCCGCGGCCTGGCCCGTTCGTGCCGTGGCGGGGGCAACTCGGCTTCTTCGACGTGCCGCTGTCGGCGCTGCCGGCCGAGTATCGTGAGGCCACGGGCCGCGAGCAGTGGTGATGGGCATCCACTTCACCCGCACTGATCGCAGGGAGGCCAGCCCGGCCGGCACCCTGACCATCGACCAAGCCGCAGCGCTGATGAACACGTCCGCCGAGACGGTCAGCGACTGCATCCACAATCGCGGCCTCCCAGCTGCTCGGATCGGCCGCGCCTATGTGCTGGTGAGCGACGACGTCATCCAGTGGCTGCGCGGCCAGTACGGCAAGTTTCGGGAGGCCCCATGCGGCTCTATCAGCGCGGCAAACGAGGAACGTGGTGGGTTGACCTCGGCGAGGTCGCCGGCGAGCGCGCTCGACGCAGCACTGGCACCAGCAACTACGAACAGGCGAAGGAATACGCCGCCACGCTTGCGCGCGATCTCTGGCGCGCCCGCCGCCTCGGCGAAACGCCCACGGTAACCTGGGATGACGCGGTGGTGGCCTGGCTCGACGAGCACGGCCACCGCAAGAGCATTGAGGAAATCAAGCGCGTGCTGCGCTGGCTGTCCGTGCACCTGCGCGGCAAAGCCCTGGCCAGCATCACCGACGAGGCCATCCGCAAGGTGGCTAAGGCGCGGCGAGAGCAGCCCATGAACGCGCGCGAAATCGCACGCGCCGTGGCGGCCGGCCGAACGCCGCCGGAGCCGAAGCAGACGAGCTCCGCGACCGTGAACCGGCACCTGGCGCAGCTGAGTGCGGTGCTGCACTACGCCCACCGCCGCGGCTGGCTGAGCGCGGTGCCGCCCATCGCCAAGGCACCCGAGCCAGCGAAGCGCATCAGCTGGCTGACGCACGAGCAGGCCGCCGACCTGCTGGCCGAGCTGCCGCCGCACCTGAAGGCCATGGCCAGCTTCGCCCTGGCCACCGGCCTGCGCGAGAGCAATATCAGGCTTCTGACGTGGCAGCAGGTGGACCTGCAGCGCGGCGTCGCCTGGTTCGAAGCCGACGAGATGAAGGCCGGCCGCACCCACAGCGTGCCGCTGAACCGCGACGCGCTGCTGGTGCTGGCCGGCCAGCGCGGCAAGCACAAGTCCTGGGTGTTCCCGGTGCCGCGATGGGAGACCGGCGCCGATGGCGAAGCGCGCCAGATGGAAGACGCGCCCACGGGCAAGGTCAGCAACCACGCCTGGCGGAAGGCCTGCGTCCGCGCCGGCGTGCCGACGCTGCGCTTCCACGACCTGCGGCACACCTGGGCAAGCTGGCACGTCCAGGCCGGCACGCCGCTGCCGGTGCTGCAGGAACTGGGCGGCTGGGCCTCGCTGGCCATGGTGCAGCGCTACGCCCACCTCGGCCGCAGCCACGTGGCCGCCTGGGCCGGCAACCTTGGGGCCGGTGGCACAACTCCGGCACAACTGCTGCGCGAGCCAGGAAGCGAAACAGGCCCCGAAGGGCCTGTTCACGAGGGAGATTCGTTGGGGTGGCTGATGGGACTCGAACCCACGACGACCAGAATCACAAGACGTTCCCAAGCTTCTGACGCCAGCAAAATCAAAGACTTAACTGCGGCGCGGAAGCGAAAGTCAGCGTAGTTCCGGCACAAGTCCGGCACGGCCCCGAATTGCCAGGGCGCAGGTCCGGCACATGGAGAATCGACACATGAGCAGCCCCAAGCCCTACACCCTCGCCCTGCCGTCGCCTGCAGAGCCGATGCTGGAACGCCGCCCGCGCGTGCTGCTGAACGGCACGGAGCTGCCCGGGGTCGTGTCGCTGACGAGTCCCCCCAGCCCAGCGGGCCGGCGCTACTACGTTCTGGAGATCGACGCCGATCTATTCGAGGTGGCACCACCCCCTTCGGAGGGATAGCGCCGAGTCAGCGCCTCATGCACAGTGCGCGCCGGGCCAGGGCCTGGGGCAGCCGGCGAAAGCCGGCGAGCTGGACACCAAGGCGCGCAAGCACCCGGCGTGATCGCCCTGGCCCACCTTATTTTTCCGGCGCAGCCGGTTTGCCATCGAGGACGTAGGCCACCGTGTCGTCGTCCAGGTCCAGGTCCATAGTTCCGCTGTTAACGAACTGCTGCTGGGCCGCGGTGTTCTCGAAGTCCACCACCGCGGCCGGCCGTTCGTCCTGCTGACCATCCTCGGCCGTGAACCGGGCACGGCCCAGCCATCGCAGCCGGCCGCGGGGCAGTGGCGCCGGCATGCTTCAGTCCGTCAAGGCGCCGTAGGCGCGCTCGCACGCCTGGCCGGCGAGGATGGCGCGGTCGGCGGCTGCAGCCACGTCTCGATATCGGCCAGCGCACGCTGCGAGTGCGTCGCCGAGCCGGTCTGCCGGGCCTGGGCCGGCAGCGGCGGGATCACTGGACCGGGCGATGGCCTGGAGGGCAGCGATGCGCTCGCGCAGCCGGCCAGCAGCACCAGCAGCAGCGCTGGCATCAGCACGGGCGCGCGACGCGGCTTGATCGGCGGCATGCGCAATCTCCTGTTGTGCGGCGAGGCGCCGCTGGGTCTCGGTGATGGACGCCTGCAGGGCCTGCTCGCGCTCGATGGCGGCAGCGGCCTGCACGCGCTGCAGCTGGGCACCGGCTGCGCCGGCGCGGTGCTTCTGGAACCCGCCCCAGGCCAGCAGCGCGGCCAGCATCCAGGCCCACACGGGCACCAGGCGGGCGAAGCTGGCCAGGCCGGTCAGCACAGCCGGAACCCCCCGCCCTGCAGCCAACCGTGCCAGCACCCGACGTGGTTGATGGACGGGTGCAGCGTGGGCGCTTCGACGTTGCCGTCGAAGTCCCAGGACTGCTGGCTGCCGTCGACCACCGGCCGCAGTGCGAGGGGCGCCAGGGTCTTGCAAGGGCCCGGGCACACGAACCAGAAGCGGCGCTGGCCAGCAGGCGTGGAGACGATTTCGAACTGCCCGGGCTGCAGCGTGGCGTAGGCCGTGGCGTAGGCGTCGTCATCGTCGATGTCCAGCACCGCCGATAGGCCCGGGGTGTGCACCGCCTTCACGCCCAGCCCTCGCGCCGCTGGAGGTAGCGGTAGCGCACGATGACGGCGCCGGCGCCGATCAGCAGCAGCGGCAGGATCCAGCCGGGCGGCACGCCGAGCGTGTCGACCAGCACGCCGCGGGCGGCCGCCAGCGCGGTCTTCACCGCGCCCAGCTGCTCGCTGAGGGGGCCGAGCGAGGCGATGAGCCCGCCGGCGCTGGCCACGGTGATGCCGCTGGCGGCCACCGGCCCGGCGGCCGGCTTCGACTCCGGCTGCACTGCCTGGGGCATCGGCGCCGGCTGGTCGTCGACGTGCGGCTGCAGGTACAACGCGGCTTCGGCCGCCCGGCGGGACGTGAGGCCGGGCAGCTCGACCAGCTGCTTGGTCTTCGGGTCGCGCGCCTTGTTCCAGAGGTTGAATGCGCGCGCGGCCGCGGCGTGGTTGCCGGCATTGTGCTGGCGCAGCACGGTGCTGCCCTTGAAGCCGGCCACGCCGATGTTGTACGCCAGCGAGACCATGGCCCCGAGCTGCTGCGGCGTGGGCTCGCGCGTGCACAGCGCACGCACGGCCTCTGTGCGCTCGGCCAGCGAGTCGCAGAAGCGCTGGTCGGCGAAGGCCTGCGTCCAGACGGTGTTCGGGCCCACGCCATCGGTCTCGCCCCAGCCGCAGGTCCACACGCCGGCGGGGCACAGGTAGGCGCGCAGGCGGCAGCCCTCGCGCTCGGCGATGAGCGCCACCGCCGGCATGCAGATGGGCCAGGGCAGCGCCGGATCCGGCAGGCGGGCCGCAGCCATCACAGACCACCCCGGCCGGTGTCTTCGGCCTCGAGGCTCTGGCCAGCACGCCAGCGCGCGATGCGGCGGCCGACCCATCCCGCGATCAGGAGCAGCGAGTAGACGAAGGCCGCGGCCGCCGCGGCATCGCCCCAGCTGCCGATGCCAAGGTGGCCAAGCCAGGCGCCGGCCCACACGGTGGCCGCCTTCGTGGGACCCACCAGGCCACCCTCTGCGGGCGGGGCGGAAATGGTCTGCATGTCGATCACCCTGTGGTCGTTGAATCGGGAAGTGCGCGCGTTTCTGGCGGGCTGTGCATCCGCTCGCGCTCGCGTTCGTAGGCTCGCCGGCAGTGGCCACCCTCAGCGTGCTGCCAGGCAAAGAGCCAGTCGATGACGGGCCGGGTGATGCGGCCCCACCATCGCCCATCGCGGTCGGCGCGCCAGGCGCGCGCGCTCATGGTTTCGTCAGCCCAGGCACCGCGATGGAACGGCGTGAGCAGCACGTTCAGCGCCTGGTCGATCACCAGGAACAGCTGGTGCAGCCAGCCGCCGACGCTCAAGTTGTGCGATAGCGCGGCGATGACAGCACCCACCATCAGGTAAACGAACAGCGCCACGCCGAGGCCGAGCACGGTGGTCATAGCGCGGCCGCCGTGCGGAAGAGCTGGTCCAGGTCGCCGCTGCTGAGGCCGAGCGCTGTGCCCAGGCTGATGAGGATGGGCCGGTTGCGCTCGTACGCCTGGCTGTCGTCCCACTCGATTTGCGCCATGCCGCGCGCGGTCGCGTCCGGGATGGCGTCGATCTTCGCCTGCACCTGGTCGAGCAAGCCAGCCAGCAGCAGCGCCTGCCGCGCCTGCCGCTTTGTGACCGACTGCGGCACCGGCACCGTTGGCGCAGGCAGCGGATCCGGCACGGCATAGGGCAACTCAATCCACTCGTGGCCGGTCCAGTTGGCACGCATTGCGCCGGGCGCGTCGCTGGTGCTGGTGTTCGCCGGCGCTTCGGTGGTGCTGCGGGGGGCGCCGTCCGGGGCGGGGCCGGCGTACCAGCCCCAGTAATCAAAGAGGTGAGCGGCCATGTCAAGCCTTTCGGAAGAGGCCGGACGCGGAACCGCTGCCCGGCTTGATGGCCGCCGTGCGGCCTGCAATGTGAGCCAGCTGGAGGAAGAGACCCCCGACGTGGCCACGGTTCGCGAAGTGCAGCGCACTCCACTGCTGGGGCAGGTCGACAGCCGTGACCAGGCCCTTTGCGCGCGCCGTCCACACGCCTTGGTCGTAGGTGTAGATGAGCTGGCTGGTCATCACCATCATCACGCCGTTGACCACCGCGGGCAGCGTGCCGGCCACCGGGGTGCGCATGCTCTGCAGCGTCCAGGTGATGCCGTCGGTGGTGCGGTACAGCAGGCTGCCGATGCAGCCCCACAGGCTGCCGTCTGGGAACGTGCCCGTGACCATGGTGCCGGCGGGAACGCTGCCCGCCTGGAGGGTCCAGTTGATGCCGTCGGGCGAGGTGTAGGCGTTCGTGGATGTGGCCGACACGCGGAACCAGAGCTTGGTGCCGACCATGCGGAACTGGGCGTTGTTGTCCACGCCGCCCCCCAGTCCTGCGCGCGACGTCCAGGACGTTCCGTCCGGGCTCGTGATGTAGGACGCGCTGGTGTTGCCGGAGGGGATCAAGAACAGACCGCCGACGTAGTGCATGCCGGTGTTGCTGCTGTTCAGGTACGCACCCGGCAGGTCGGACAGCGCGGACCAGGTGACGCCGTGGTTCGTGCTCTTCGCGACCTTGCTGCTGCCAGGCGTGGTGATGATCAGAGTGCCCGCGCCATCCGATGCGATGTGGCCCCAGGGCTGCGCGGACGGCAGCGTGCGCAGTGTCCAAGTCTCACCGTCAGGGCTGGTGGCCACCTTGTCGGTGGACAGGCCCGAAGACACGACGAAGTTGCTTCCGCTGTAGGCGCAGTGCACGGGCCCCGAGACGCCGCCGAGCAGCGAATCGGCGTCGACGGCACCGAGAACTTCCATGGCGCTGGCCGCCACGTAGCCGGCGTTGGCCTGCATGATGGGCAGCGCGTACAGGGGCGTGGAGAACGCGGCCAACCATTGCGACGACACGCCAGGCACGATGGCCGTCACATCGGCAGTGTTCGCCTTGAGGACGTAGACGACGCCGTTGTGCGACACCGCGGCCGGGATGGCGAGCGCGCCAGTGAGCGTGGACCACTCGCCCTTGTAGTTCGCAGCACCCAGCGCCGACAGCGCGGACTGGGCCGCCGATGCAGCATCCGTGGTGGTGGACACCGCCGCGGCATTGATTCCCGCGATGGCCACGTTGATGGCGTCCACCGTCGGCGGAATTTCGCTCAGCGTCACGTCGGCGCGCGCCCGGAAGTTCGCGCGGTCGGCCCGGCTGGGCACCGGGGTGGTCATCGGGGTGATGGTGGGAATCGGCATGCTCAGCCTTCAGCTCTGTGGGAGGCCCCGAACTTCGAGGGTGCAATAGGACAGGCCCTGCTGGCCCTTCAGGTCCATGTCGAAGGACCGGCACCAGCCGTACACCACGAGCGGATAACGCGTCGTGTACTCGGTGCCGATCCAGACCGCGGCACCGCCCCGACAGCTGGCCACGATGGCTTCCACGCGGCGCAGGCTTTCGCGCGGCACCGAGAAGCGAATGTTGTTGTGGCGGGCGAAATCGCCCTTTGCGAGCTTCACATTGCCCCAGCGGTCTTCCTCCGCCAGCGAGTAGTCGGTGAAGCCGGCGCCAGCGCTGCGCTGCGTGACGCCCAGGTCGTGCATGCGGCCGATCACCAGCGCGCCCACGGCCGCCTCGCCCGACGCGGCGGTGATCGTCACGGTGATAACGCCGTAAAAGAACGCGGGCAGGTTCTCAAAGATCAGCTCGCCGGCCAGCACGAAGTCGCTGAAAAAGTAGTCATCCCAATCGAGGATGGGCGTGCTGTCCAGGCTCTGCGTCTCGTCATAGACCGAGGTGGCGCCGTCGTGCATCTGCACCCGCACCGTGTCGCCGATGCCGGCGATGATGGCCAGGGAATCGACGATCGTGCCCGGCGTGATCTGCACCTCGATGTCCGTGGCCGCCCGGCTCACGGTGCTGATGGAGGTGTCGAACATGGCGAACTTGTTCGTGGGGCTCACCTCGAGCCAGTGCTCATGCGCGGTGTCGGTCTCGGGGTCGTTGCCGGCGCCGACGTTGCCGGCATGCACGCTTTCCCACACCTTGTGGCCCTTGATGACGCGCGCGGCGGCCGCGTAGGTGGTGGCGCTGCTCCACACCGGGTAGTCGGTCTCCGGCAGCGACGAAGAGGTGACCATCGCCGGCGTGATGGCGATCGGGGCAATCACCTTCATGCGGTCACCTCGCGCGTGCGCAGGGCCACCTGGCCGCTGACGATGTCGTCGGTGGCTCGGGACGTCTTTTCCGAGCTGTGCGCGATCGCCTGGACGCCGTCCATCAGCTCGGCGTGCATGGCGCGCATCTCGGCCAACTGGGCGCGCAGCTCGGCCACCACTGCGGCATTGGTACCGCCACCACCGCCCTCGCTGATCAACCGCATCAGCACCGCGTTCTCCGCGGCGGGGATGATCCGCTCGCCTTGGTGCACCAACGCCAGGCCCGTGTTCGGGACGTAGGCGCTGCCGGTGGCGAAGGCCGGCAGGCCGCGGCGCAGCGCCTCGGCCAGCGACGTGCCGGGCGCCCAGCCCATGAGCGCGTCAAGGCTGCGGCTGTCGATGCCCTCGGCCACGGCGCGGGCGTAGATGCCGACGATGTCGCCCTGCGCCAGCCGGTCCTGCACCCAGGCCTGCGCGTCCGCGATGCTGAACTGGCCGCTGCGGCCCTGAATCATCGCCGTGTCGCCAGACTGGCTGCCGGTGGGCTTGGTGGCCACCGCGCCACCGGTGGAGGCCCACACGTCCTGGCCGCCCGTGGTGGGCACCCAGGTGTTCGTGTTCTGCTTGGCTGCGGTTGCGGCAGCGTTCAGCGCGGCGATGGCAGCGGCCACCGAGCTGACGCCGCGGTCGATGTTGATGACCGTGCCGGCGATGCCCTGGGCTTCGTGCAGCTGGTTCTGCAGTGCGGCCAGCTGCTGGTCGCGCGCCTTCTCGATGGCCTTGATCTGCTCGTCGGCGCCGGTCTCCACCGCCACCTGCTGCGCCGCGATGCTGGCCGTGACCTGGGCCAGGCCCTGGCGGCCGCCGGCGCCCACTTCGCGCAGCAGCTGCAGTGTGCGGGCCTGTTCGCGCTGGAAGTCCAGCCGCGAGCCGTACTGGGCGGCGTCGATGTTGGACGCGGTGCCGGCGGCGTCGCGCAGCCGCTCGAAATCGACTTGACCACCGGAAGCCAGCACCGCGCGCGCGTTCCGCAGCTCCTGCAGTGCCTGTTCGCGGCCGCCGTCGCCGGCCAGGTCGCCGCGCAGCTTGCGGATGTTGTCGTCGACGGAGTCGAGCAGCGTCTTGAAGCTGCGCTCGGCGTCCTTGGCCTTGCTTTCCAGGTCGCGGATGGCGGTGTCCGCGTCGGTCTGCACCTTGCGGCTGCGCTCGTCGGCGTCGGTCTTGACCTGCTGGCTTGCGGCCTCAACCTGCTGCTGCACGGCCTGGTAGGCGCTGGCCACACCCTGCACCAGGGACTGGGCCAGCTGGCCCCACACGGCCGCGGCCTCCTGCTGCGCGCGGGCCACGGCGCTCTTTTGGTCGGCAAGGGCCTGCACCTGGTCGTACAGCGCGCGGTTGCTTTCGTCCAGCGCGGCCCGCTCGCGGCGGCGCAGCTCGGTGGTGTTGCCCTGCAGCTGCAGCAGCTGCGTCTCCAGGCCCTTGCGCTCGTCGCTGATGCGCTTCTCGTCCTGCAGGCCGACGATCCGGTCGTACAGGGAACGGTTCGACGCGTCCAGCTGGTCGCGCTCGCGCCGGCGCAGCTCGGTGGTGTTGCCCTGCAGCTGCAGGAGCTGGGTTTCCAGGCCCAGGCGCTCGCGCGTGATGGCCTCGGCCGCCTGGTCGGAGGCGTCCATCACGGCATCGAAGGCACCGGCCACCTTCATCAGCGCCGCGAAGGCTTGCTGGTCGGCGGTGCTGCTGAGGTCTTTGAGGCCATCGACCAGCGAGCGGAAGCCTTCGCGGGTGGTGGGCACCGCGTCGATGCCCACGGCCTTCAGGGTCTTGCCGATGCCTTCGAGTGCGCCCTGCGTGCGCTCGGTCTCCGAGTAAAACGCTTGATAGTAGGTCTGGAGGTTCTGGCCCAGCGTGTCGAAGCCGCCGCTGGCCGTGGCCAGCTTTTCGAAGGCTGCGACGCTCAGGTCACTGAACTGGCCCAGCGCGCCGCCGAGCGGGTCAAATGCCTCGGTGAGCTGCGCCACCGCAGTGGCGGTCTGCAGCATCTGCTGCGCCAGCTCGGGGTCAAGCTTGCCGGCGTTGACGCTCTTGAAGTAGTCCCCGAAGCGCTTGTCCAGGTCGCTCTGCTGCAGGCCCTGGATGAGCAGCACCGGCATCTGTTCCTTGATCCAGCCCTCGAACTGGTCGGACGCGATCTTGCTGGCCGCGCCGCCCGGGCCGCCGGCGCCGAAGGCACCGCTTCCGGTCTGCGTGCCGGCGATGAGCTTGTTGTCCGCTCCGAAGAAGCCAAGCAGCGCCGCCACCTCGTTCTCGCGGTCGCGGTCGGTCAGCGCGCCCACGCGCAGGCCCTGCTTCAAGCCGCCACCGAAGAGGCTCGACGACAGCGTGACGCTGCCGGCCAGGCGCGACACCAGGTCCTGCAGCCCTTCATCCGCCCCACCGCCCAGCACATTGGCGCCGAACTGGAACGGCGCGCTGGTGCCCTGCACGAAGTCGCCGTTGACAATGCTGCCGATGCCAAAGCCGCTGACGCTCTGTTTGTGCCCTAGGAGCCGCGCAACCAGCGCTTCGCCGGACAGGATCGTGGCCCACTTTTCCGACATCCCCAGGTCGCGGAATGCCATGTAGTGCGTTCCCGCGATGCCGCCGCCGGGCGTGGCGTAGCGCGCTGCGCCGTCGATCATGTCGTGCGTGGCACCTCCTTTGTAGGCCGCGCTGGACGCCATGTAGGCGGCGATGATCCAGCCGATGATCGGGATCGCAGCCGATGCCGCGCTGGCGCCGGTGCCGCCGGCCGCTGCCGCGGCACTTTCCGAGGCGGCGATGCCCTCGTAAGCCGCCATCGAGTTGTAAATCTGCGCGCCGGTGACAGCACCGGTGCTGCTGCCCCCCAGGCCGACCCACCCGCCCACGGTGTTGGCGATATTGCCCCAGCCGCCACCCATCTGGCCCGCTGTGCCGACCATATTGAGCCAGCTGCTGCCCGCACCGCCGGCGGAAGCATTGGCCCCGCCAACACCCAGCGCCGACAGTGCCGCACCCACGACCGGCTGCAGGTAGGCCTGGATGGTGGGCTTGAGCACCATCTGCTCAAACATGCGTTCGACGTCTTTGCCGAAGTCCTTCAGGCCGTCGCGGCCCGAGTGGAAGGCGTTCAGCAGCGCGTCGGTCAGGCTGTCGCTGATCTGCTGGGTGTAGCGCTTGAACTCGTCCGCGTAGACCTTGCCCACCGCCGCGGCCTTGGCGCGCGTGGCAACCTCGGTTGCGCGGTCGATCGCGTCTTGCCGCTCTTCCTGGCTGTTATAGGGCGTGGCGTTGATTTCGCGGATGCGCCGGCGCAGGTCCATTTCGATGCGCAGCTGCTGCAGCCGGACATCGCGCTGCGTGTCGGTGGCGTACATCAACTCGAGCTCGACCTGCTGCGTCTCGATGGCCTCCTCGACGCTGGTCTTGTAGTCCTGGATCAAATTAGTGATCGCAGCGCGTTGCCTGGCTTGCTGCTCCAGATACTGGTTGATTTGCTGCTCGCCTTCGTCGCGAAGCGCCTGCATCAATTCGCGACTTGAGCGCGTTTGCAACTCGGTGGCCACCGACACCCTTGTGCGCGCACCGGCCTCCGCCGCCAACTTCTCCGCCCGCTTGTCGTCGATCTGCGCCTGCAGGGAGGCGACGCGATCGCCAGTGTCGAACGGCAGCGCCGCCGTGGCCGCCTTGACCCGCTCCAGCGCCCGGATCTGCGTATCGAGCGCAGCCACCTGGTTGGCAGCCGTTTTCTCGATGTACTCCCGCTGCCGCACCAAGCCGAGCTGCGCTTGCGCGTCCAGCTGAGCCTGACCGGCCTGCAGCCTGATGGCCGCCACCGACGCCGCGCTGTTGATCTGCGTGACCAGGATCGAAAACGCTTGCTGGCCAGCTGCCGACGTGGCGGCGATGTTGGCCAGGCTCCGCTCGACGTCCTTATCGAACTTCTCCAACTCGGCGGCGCCGGTGACGCCCAGCCGCGCCTCCCGCGCTTTGGCCTTGAAGGCCTCCAGTGCGATGCTGAGCTGCTCAACGTTCGTCCGCGCCTTGTCAAACTGACCGGCGATGTCAGTTCCGGCGGCACGCGCAGCCGCCTGAAGAGCTTGCGCAGTTGCGGTCTCCGCCTCCCGGAACGCACGGCGAAACGCATCCGCCTGCTGCGCGAGGATCGCCGCGACGGAGTTGGCGCCCGCGGCGGTCGGTAGGCCGGTGTTCTTGTTCAGGTCAGCAGCGCCAATCGCCGGACCGATCGTGATCTTGTCGCTGCCGCCGTTGACTGCTTGCGCCTCTCGGGCGGCCTTCAGGCGCCGCTCCAGCTCGGCCAGTTCGTCCTGAACGGTCTTTGGTTTGCCCGCCCCCTTGGCGGCCTCCCAATACGCATCCCAGGCGTTCTTTCCACTGCGCAGCAGCTTTTCCGCCTCGGTGAGGTTGTCGTCGATCTTGCGCAGGTGCTGGTTCAGCGCCTCCGCAACGACAGCAGCCGCCTGCTCGGTTTGGCCCCGCTCCTGCAGCGACTTGATGTACTGGTACTGCGCCAGCGTCAGCATGTTGAAGGTGCGGCTGTTCTCTTCGGCGAAGCGCCGCGGGTCAGCCACAAGCCGCCCAAGCGCCTGGGCGGCATCGGCCGCACTCTTGCCGGTGACCTGTGCGTACCGCTCGGCCGCTTCGGTGGTAGCGCGGAAAGCGAGCGGCCCCACCTGGCCGGTCTTCACCAACTCGCGGCCCACCTCGCGCAGCGCGCTCAGCGATCGATCGGCGCCGGAGGCGATGCTCTTGGTGAGCTGATCGAACTGGCCCTGCGTAGTGCCGGCCATGTTGCCCGTGAGCTGCACGGCCTTGCCCAGCTCGACGACGTCGTCGTGGCCCGACTTGACGGCGAGGCCGAAGGCGCCGATGCCGCCGGCCAGCGCCGCGATGGCGACCACCGTGGGCGACAGCAGCGAGGCGATGCCGCGCACCGTGTTGCCGAACCCACCGAACACCGCCGACAGCTGCGACCCCTGCTGCAGCAGCGCGGTGATGGGGCTGACGCCGCCTTCCAGCTGCACGATCAGGTCCTGCAGCTGGTTGGACAGCTGCGCCACCTGGTTGCCGGTGGCGCCCGCAGCGCGCTGCGCGGTGTTGGCCGCGGTGCCCAGCTGGTTCAAGCCCTGCGCGGCGCCGGCAGCGCCCTGCTGCACCTGCTGGGCACCGTCAAGGGACAGGCGGAACTTGATTTCGTTCATCGATCAGCCCACGGGTGGCAGTTCACGTTCAGCGCGCTGTTCTTCCGCGATGCGCGCGCGCTCGACGAGCCAGGCGGTTTCCATGACGCACAGGTCGGCCAGCATTTCCTCGCGCTGCCGGCGCCGGCGGATGGCGCAGAAGACGGGCGACGCGCGGACGCCCGCGTAATCCAGCCCCACGCGCTGCGAGCCGGCCATGCCGCTGACCCAGCGCCACTGGGTGTGCACGGCGTTCCACACGGCCAACACCGGCGCGCATTCCGGCAGGACGTAGAACACCTCGGGCTCGGCGCGCTGGGCCTGGATGTCGCCCCACGCGCCGGCCTGGCGCATGCCAAGCGCGGCGGCCGGGTTGGCGTCTTCTGGCGCATCCGGCGACTCGACCTGGATTTCATCGCCGGCCAGCAGCTGCGCCAGGCGCCTCAGTTTCCCGGCTTGCCCTTGGCGCGGTTCGCTTCCGCGTAGGCGGCGAAGATCAGCCCGGTGAGGCCTGCCACGCTGAGCATGGTGCTGAAGGCCTCGGCGCTGAATGCGGCGGGCGCCGCGGCTTCCTCGTCCAGCACCAGTGTCTGGTCGCGCCAGCCGGTGATGTGGGTCTGCAGGAACGTGGCGGTGGAGGCCTCGATGTCGGCCATGGTCTGGCCGCGCTGCTGCTCGACGTGGGCGTTGATGGCGCCGTCTTCCAGACGATCACCGACCAGGCGCACGGCGAACTTGCGCACCTTGCCGCCGTCTTCGAGATCGAACTTGACGGCGAACTCGACCTTTGGCGCGACCGCGAGTTTGTAGGGCATGGAATCCTCGTGAGGGGGGCAGCGGCGCGACACACGCGCCGCTTGGGGGTTAGAAGCTGGTGAAGAGACCGTCGAACGACACGGCCACGCGGGTCTTGAGCACCGTCTCGAACATGGGCATGGCGGACATGGCCACCGTGCCGTAGCCGTAGGCGAAGCGGCTGTTGGGCAGCGCGAACTTGAAGGCGCGCTTGCCCAGCACGCGGGAGGCGGCGGCCAGCGCCTGCTGGTCGGCCCGGCTCTGGTCCCAGCCCAGCGTCATTTCCATCGACGAGGGGTTGAAGCCCACCGGCAGGCGGATGCCGTTGCGCTTGTCGAAGGGGTCCACCTCTTCGTACTTGGCATCGCCGCCCTGGCCAGTGATGTTCAGCACCTGGCCGATTTCCTGCCAGCCGCCGATCTTCTGCGCGGTGCCGGTGTCGCTGCCCTGCGGGTACCAGTCGGTGTTGCTGGAGTCGTAGCCGGGCAGCGCGAAGGTGCCGGTGGTGAGCTGGTCGACGCGGAAGACGGCCTGGTCGAAGTCTTCCCAGCCGACGTTGAGCAGCACCTCGTCGTTGTCGGCGTAGCCGTGGGCCGCGGCCGTGACCACGGGGTTCACGCCGTTGCTGATGTCGGTGATGTTGACGGCGCCGAGGAGGCCGGTGGACACGAAGAATTTCGAGCCGCGGAGGGTGAGGTAGGACATGGAATCGCTCCTGCTTCAGGTTTGGGGGCGGAGGGTGTTGGCGGCCGTGAGCTGCTCGGCCCGCAAGGCGAGCGAGGCAGCCCCGACCGAGGGGTCCTGTTCGTCGAAGTCCCAGGCGATTTCCATCTCGCCCAAGCCTTGCGGCAGCAGGGGTGCGCCGGCAGCGCTGCACGCAGCGCCCAGGCGCTCGAAAACGGCCTGCAGCAGGCCATCAACCGCGGCATGCGCGTCTTCGCCTTCGTCGGCCCGACGAAGGCACTCGACGGCGATGAGGGTCTGCCACTGCATGTCGCCATCCAGCGTGAAGGGCTGGCCAGCCGAGCGCACCAGGCGCACGCCGATGGCGCCGGTGAAGGCCTTGGTGAGCACCACGGCGCGACCGCGCACGATGGGGCCATCGACCAGCGGCGGGTCGGCCCGCAGCGCGGCCAGGATGTCGTCGGTGATGGCCAGGTGGGCGGATGCGGTCATGCGCGGGGCTCCAACCGGAACTGCACCTGGCCCAGCGCTTCGAAGTCTTCGCGCGAGACGATGGTGTGCGGCACGTCGTCGACGGACAGCTGCACCCCATCGTCCAGGTCCACCGGCGCGGCGTCGACATCGGCGCGCATGGCGACGACATCAACCAGCGTGGACGCGGCGCGGATCATTTCGAGACCGGGCACGGCCGCGACGGGCGTCTTGACGACATCGAAGGCGAAGTCGAGCACGCGCGCCTGCGCGTTCGCCATGCGGCTCACCAGGGCGGCGCCGCAGCGCCGCTCGAATGCCGCCATGTCCGCAGTGCTCATCGCCGCCGCCGTGTCGCGTCAGGCCTGTGAGCCGCCGTCGGCGGCACCAGCACCAGCACCAGCACCAGCACCCGCACCAGCACCAGCACCAGCGCCAGCGCCAGCACCCGCACCAGCGGCACCGGCACCAGCGGCCTCGCCGCCACCGGCTTGAGGCGCAGCGTCGCCAGTCTGATCGGCCGCCTTGGCGCGGCCGCCAGCCTTGACGTGCTTGAGCGCCAGCAGCGGCTCGGCCTGCTCGGCGGTGAGCTCGAGCGTGCCGCCCGGCTCGGTGCGCTTGCCGTCGTGCTCGATCGGCTCCAGTGCAATGAAACGAGGCATGTCGCTTCTCCTGCCGGTCAGGCCACCACGGCCGACCAGAGATAGCCCAGGTCGTTGGCGGGCATGACTTCCTTGACCGTGTCCACGACCTGCACGACCTGCGCACCGTCGGTGCCGATCTTGTCGTCGAACCAGTCGCGCACGCGCAGACCGCCGCCAGACTCGGCGGTGAAGATGGCGGTGGTGGCGCTTTGCGAGCTGGCCACGGGCTCGGTGTAGAGCGCCGCGGCGAACTTGCCCCAGCAGCGGCCGTAGCTGACGGCAGCGCCCTTCTTCGCGCTGTTGACGAAGGCCTGGCCGACCAGGATTTCCTGGATCTCCAGCAGGTCAGCGACCTGCTGGCGGCTGACCATGCCCTGCGCGTTCAGGCCGGCACCGGTGGCCTTGACGGCTTCGACGATGCGCGGGTGCTGGCGCAGCACAGTCCACACCGCCTGGCCCAGCACCAACTTGTTCGGCCGCATGATCATGCTGTCGAACACGGTGAGGATGGCCGACAGCGGGTTGCTGTTGGTGTAGTCGCTCCACTGGCCGTTGCCAGACAGCGTGGCCTTGTTGGCGGTGGCGTAGTTCGACGCGCCGAACACGATGCCGGCGACGCGTACTTCGCGGTCCAGCTGCACCAGGCGGCTGAGGTTCGACGACGCCTGGCCCAGCGGGTCGAACGGCGTACCTTCCGCGTTGCGGATGTCCTGCAGCGGCACCGCGTCCTTCAGGCCATAGTCGGCGGTGGAGTCGGTCACCTCGGTGCCGCCGAACTCGACCATGTTGGCCTCGCTCTTGCGGCCGACCTTGGTGTCGGGGATCGTGAACGCCTCGTCCTTGTTGAACTTGAAGTACTTGAACGAGTCCACGGACACGGGCACGCGAGGCGCGACCATATCGGCGATCAGCGAGGGGTTGCGGTAGCTGATCGCGACGGCGGTCAGCGCCGGGTTGATCGGGAACGGAGCGGGCATTTCAGCTTCCTTTCGTCGGTGTCAGGTGCGCCGGGGATCAGCCCTGGAAGCTGCCCGGGGTGATGTCCACGGGGATGATTTCGCCGGCGCCGCCGGCGCTCGCGAGTGCGGTGCCGATGGTTCGGACGTTGCTGCCGGCGGCCGCCGCGGCGGTGATGACGCGGCCCGAGGCATCGGCCATCAGCAGCGCGCCACGCGTGATGGCGGCACCCGCTTCGCCTTCGCCGATGCCGGACTGGATGACATCGACGCGGCCGCCGACAGTGGCCTGGCCCAGGTTGTCGGCCAGGCCGAAGGCAGCATCGGTGCCGGCAGCGGCTTGCACCACCTGGCCATCGGCGGCGCCGAACTTGACGATGCGATACGGGAGCACCGCCGCCTCGGCGACGTAGCTCTTCACCATTGCCGGGTTAGGCATTTGCGGTCTCCTTTCGGACGAGGGCGAGCGCGTCGACCGCGCTCAAGGTCTGGCCGGCGGCGGTGGCCGCGGCCTGCTTCTTGGCGATGGCAGCGGCGAGTTGCTTCGCCTCGGCCATGGGATTGGCCGGGGCCTTGTCGGCATCGGCGTCGGCAGCCTTGTCAGCCGCGGCGGAAGTCGCATCGGCCGCCAGGGGCTTCGGCGCGTCGGCTGCGATGTCGGCCACCCGCGTGGCGGCCAGCGAGCGCTCGGCGTTCAGCACGGCCACGGCAGCCTCGGGACCGGTGGTCTTGCCATCGAAGGCCAGCTGCTCGATGAGCTGTTCGTGGCCAGCCAGCGACTGGCCGCGCACGGCCTTGATGCGCTCGCGCTCGCCGTTGGCGCCTTCGGCGCGCAGCAGGCCGGCGGCTTCCGGGTTCTCGGCCACGAACTTGGCGGCCTGCTCTTGAGGGGTCATCGAATCAGCTCCTGTGGTCTCGATGGGGGTTGAACTGGCCGCCGCTGCTGCGGCGGGGCCGCCGGCCGGACGCGCGACAGCGAACGACGCGGTGCGGCGCTTCGCGAAGCGGCCGGGATCGGTGGCCATATGCTCGACCAGGTCGTCGACGGTGGCCACGCCATCGGCCAGGCCTGCGTCGAGCGCCTGCTGGCCGATGAAGAGGCGGCCATCGGCCATGTGCTGCAGCACGTCTTCGACGCTGGCGTTTCGGCTCTCGGCCACGCTGTTGATGAGGACGCGATAAACCTCGTCCAGCTGGGCGCGGATGTAGGCCTCGCCCTCGGCGGTCAGGGGGCCGCTTTCGCTGGCCATGCGCTTGTATTTGCCGACCGCGATTTCCGTGGTCTGCACCTGCGTGGCGCGCGGGTCATAGCGATGGGTGGCCACGACGCCGAGCGAGCCCAGGTTGTCGGTGAGCCCGCTGATGTAGACGGCATTGGCCGCGCATCCTGCCCAGTAGCCGGCGCTGGCCATGGTGCCGGTGCTGACCGACACGGTGGGCTTTGCGGCGGCCAGGCGGCGGATGGACTGGGCGAGCGCGGGGATGCCGAGCACGTTGCCGCCGGGCGTGTCCCAGTCCAGCACGGCGCCGACCACGCGCGGGTCGGCCGTCATGCTGTCCATCTGCTGCTGTAGCAGGCTGGCCGCGGCGCCGCCGCTCACTTTGGTGAATAGGTTCGCTTTCGGGCTGATGACGCCCGCGATTTCCAGCACCGCGACGCCGCCCGCGCGCAGCGTGTAGGCCTGCTGGTCGTTCGCCAGCGGACGGCCCAGGCGTGCCTCGATGGCCGCCAGGTCAACCGCCTCGCCATGCACGTGGCGGGTGTAGATGGCCTGCAGTTCGAAAAGCTTCTCCGGCAGGATGGCCCACGGACCGGTGAGCAGTTCGACCAGGGGAGACGCGGAAGCCATGGCGTCAGTTTTGGCCGCCGCGCTGTTCCGTTTCCACCAAGAACGGAACAGTTCGTGATGGCATCAGACGCTGCGAACGGGCAGCAGCGCGGCCAGCACGTAGCGGCTGCCGTCGGGCGCGTCCACCTGGCACTCCAGGTGATAGGTGCAGCCGTCCACACCGGCGTCGAGCCGCCGATAGACCCGCGGGCCATCGACCAGCAGCGGGCCGCCCGCAATGGCATCAGGATCTTCATCGGCCGCGCCACTGAAGCGCGTGATGCGCACCTGCGCGCCGGCCACCGAAGCGGCGATCAACCGGAAGTCGAAGAGCACAAAGATGCTCTCGTCTGGATCCTTGACGTCCAGGGCCTTTGGCTTCGAGGCGCGCCGAGGCTTGGCCTCCACGGTGTACCCGGCGAGCGCGACTGGCAGCGCCACGCCACCAACGACACCAGAAGCCGCAACGTCCGCGAGAACCACGTCGCCACCGAGAAGGCTTGCGTTGCCGCCCGACAGCGAGCCGCCCACATCGGCGGGATCCAGCTGCACCGCCCCGCCGAGCTGGCTGGCCACGCCACCATCCAACTGGCCGCCCACGTCCACGCCGCCCAGCACCACGCCGCCGGTGAGCGTGGCCTCCGATCCCACACCCAGCAGGATGCGGCCCACGCCGGGGCCATAGCCGATGTCGTCAACGCTCGCCGAGCCATCCACGTACAGCCGGAATTCGGCGTAGTCGTCGGTGCCCACGTAGTCGAAGGCGCTGTCGGGGTACACCGTCAGGGTGCCTCCCGGGGGCCACCTGGTAATCGGCCCGCGCACGCGCTTGCCCGTGTCAGCCGGCAGGCTCACGCACGCGTAGAGGTAGCCGGGGCCGTTCAGGCCATCGGTCGGCAGTTCCTCCGCTAATACGCCAAATGGGTGTCCGCCGTAGAAGTCGCCATCCAGGCCTGCCGGGGCTGCGCCGTACACGTCGGCCATTACACGGCCTGCCTAAAGAAGATGCCGGCCTTGGACCGGTCAGTGTGGTGGCACGTCACCACGTACCACTGACCAGGCACCAGCGCACCGTTGGTGATGGCCTGGCTTCCGCCGGCATCCAACACCACGCCGGCCAGCACCAGCACCTGCACCCCATCCGTCACCCGCGAGATCGAGACGAACGGAATGGTGATGGCCCCGTGGGGGCCGTTGTTCTCATTCCGGAGGCTCACGAGATTGATCGTGCCCGGCGCCTGGCCGAGGGTGCCCGCAGCCACAGCCGCATCGAGCGTGACGCCACCAGACAGGTCACTGGCTGACGATCCCATCGTGCCCGCAGCAACCGCAGCATCGAGCGTGACATTGCCCGCAAGGACGCTGACCGATGCACCACGCGCCACCGCGGCCAGCTGCGAGGCCTGGGTCTGCCCCGATGTCCACGAGGTGCTGACGGACGCGCTCGCGCCCAGCTTGTAGCTGTGCGCCGGCACCACGGTGTCCAGCCCGGTCAGCGCGCCGAGACTGGTCTGCCCCGCCCCGAAACCGATGCCCGTCGCAGCGTTCGCGCCCGCGACGATGATGGTCAAGTCATTCGCCGTGGCATTGATCGCCGTACTGATTGGCGAGTTTTGGAACGAACTGCCGTTCTTGGCCGGCGCTGCCCACGGCGTGGCTTGATCGACAGTGGTCAGCACAAAGCCCGTGATAGCGACCTTCTGCCCGTACCAGCTGCCAACCCCCACGAACACGCTGACAGTCGCCGCACCGCCCGTGCCCATTGCAAGGTAATACAGCCGCTCTTGGGAATTCGGCCCGCCCGTTGCCGTCTTGTCCAGCAGCGTCATCGCGTTGCCATCGGCCGTGACCGTGAAGACCGGCTCAGTGCCGCCCAGGCCAGACGTTAGGGCCAGGCAGACGACCCGATCCGACCCGGCCGCCATCGGCACAGCGATGGCATGGCCGAAAGGCGACGCGCTGTCGAGCGTCCCAGTCCAGGGGGTGATGCTGCTGATGTCGATGTCTGCTGCCATGTCAGCCCCTGACGCTTCCGCGCCGGAAGTCGATGCTGCCCATTGCGCCGGTATATGCAGTAGTCGGCGTCAGGTACATCTGGAGGTAAGACGACGCGTGCGCGGCGGGCGCTTTGCGGCGCGTCGCGATGCGCGGGACCACGATGCCGTTCAGCACCGAATCGCCCATCCAAAAGCGCGACTGCCCGCCAATGGTCTCGTTGCTCGTGCCGTAGGCGTACGACTTGAGATCGGAAAACTTCGTGCCGTCGAAGGCGTTGAACCGCACCTGCAGCGCGTGCTCCAACGTGAGCGGGTCCACGGCGGTGATCGATCGCCCCGCCATCGCCGCAGTGATGGAGATGGCCGCGCCGCCGCTGGCGCCGATGGATGTGGGCGTGATGCGCAGCCATGGCGATGGATTGCCGTCGTCGGACGCGACGATTGAGCACGTGCCCGCGAAGCCGCTGCCATAGCCGGTCACCGTCCACCCACTCGGCACCTGGCCCGTGAAGCCGCCGCCGGTGGTGCCGCTGGTGCCGTCCATGTACGGATGCACGATCCATTGCGGCTGGGCCGGGTAGACGTCGGCCGGGTCGGTGATCAGGGGGCTTGCGTAGCCGTACGGCGCCAAGATGGCTGCGAACGCCGACGCACCATCGGCTGTCATCCTGGCCGCCGGCTTTGCCCCGTAGTGAATGCCATCCGGCGGCACATAGGGGGCGGCCCAGCCACCTGCCCCGTCGCTCACGCCCGTGGTGTCGTCGATGAAATAGACGCCCGGCACAGTGGCGCAATAGGACGCCAGCCACGCATTCGTGCCAGGCACGCCGACTCCGCTTTCCGGCGCACTCATCGGCGTCACGGCCATCACGATGACGCGCTTGGCGTAGGTAAGCAGCTTGGCGATCAGGGCTTGATACGAGGCCTGCAGCGGCGCGCTGATGGAGGCGCCGCCACGCAGGTCGTTGGCGCCGATCCGCAAGATCGCCCAGCCGAGGTTCGACAGCCCAGCCAGGCCCGGCGGGCTGGCGGTGTAGGAGTTGTCGATGCGCGCCAGCACCTGCGCCACGGTGTTGCCCGCCACGCCGATGTTCGCGACCATGCGCAGCACACCACCGGACAGCGCATTAAGGCTGGTGGCCGTGTGGAGGCTGCCATAGGCCTCGTCGGTGAGGCTGTCGCCCACCACCGCGAAGTTGGCCGATGGCGTGGCCTCCATCGAGCCGGCCGCAAGCAGCTCATCCAAGGTGACGCCACCCGCAAGGCCCGACGACTGGACGCCGAGCGCACCTGCCACAACCGCTGCGGCCATGGCGATGTCGCCGGCCAGCCGGCCGCCAGGCCATCGGCCAGCGCGGATCGGCTGCCCCAGGCCGACTGCGTAGGCAGTCACTGCGGGTTGCGCCACGGCTGCCGCCCCGATCAGCTGTTAGGCGCGGTGAGCGTCAGGCCGGTAACCGTGACGTTCTGGCCAGTTACGACAGTGCCCGTGAACTGGACGTTTCCAGCGCCTGCGGCGATGTCGATGTCCGCAACGGCGGTGCCGCCGCTGGTGCTGAACCTGATGAAGGTCGGCGTGCCGTTGACGTGGGAGCCGTTGCTCTGCGTCACCGAGCCGATCGTGAGCACACCGCCGCTCACGGTGCCCGCCGGGCTGCCCATCGTCAGCGTCGCCAGCAGCGTGCCGCTGGGCGTGCCGAGCGACGCCGGCTTGCTTCCGCTGTACAGCTTGATGGTGCCGCCGGCGAGGTGCGGCAGCAGCGCGGACATCATGTCCGAGCGGGCGACGGTGCTGAGCGTCAGCGCCGCATTGGCGGCCGGCGGCGCCACCAGGGAGCTGATGAGCGCCAGGCCCAACGCGAAGGACAGCGCGAGCGCGCGGGCGGAAGACATCAATCGGGAAAACGGCTTCATGGGTGGTTCTTTCGAGGAGGGGTTGCAACTGGGTGGGGACCGCGGGTCACTCTTCGTCGTCGCCTTCCGGCGGGTCGGGCGCGGGGGGCGGCGCTCGCTCCACGGGCTGCGGGCCGGCAGGCACCGGCGCGACATCGAGTTCGCGCATGAGGCGCAGCTCGCGCGCCAACTTCTTCAGCTTTGGACGCAGCTTTCCGCCGTCGTGCAAGATGCTCTCGGCCTCGTGCGTGCTGATGCGCAGCGCGATGCGGCTCTCGGCGGCCTTGACGTCTTTCACCGGGTCAAGCGAACCGGGGCCGTCGCCGATCCACGTGTGGCCAAGCCAGGCGCGCCGGATCAGCGGCGATGCGAAGTAGCCCGGGGCGCGGACGTAGCCGGTGGCCACGGCTTCATCAAGCCAGGCCTCGTAGATCGGCGCGCAGAAATAGGTGGCGTGGCGGTCGCGCCTGGTGCGGAAGTACCGCCAGGCATCGAGCATGGCCGCCCGCGCCGCGCTGTAGCTCGAGGTGTAGTGCTTGACCAGCACCTCGTGCGGGATGCCGAGCATCATCCCGATCTGCCGAATGATGGCGTTGACGAACGGGTCGAACTGGGCGTTGGGCCGGCCAGGGTTCGCCGAGTTGATCTTTTCGCCGCGGCCCAGCTCCACCACCAGGCCGTTGCCCAGCTTGCCGTCCCACCCGCCCGACGACGGCGCAGCCTGCTGCTGCGGCGCCTGCAGCGCGGACGGCTGCATGGTGGTGGTGCCTTCGGTCTCGATGAAGACGGTGAACATGCCGCTCACCACCGCCGCCATGAGCTCGGCCTCGGTGTAGCGCTCCAGCTGCTTCAGCGGCTCGATGACGGGCGCGATCATCGGCACGCCGCGCGTGAGGCCGATGCGGTCGCGGTCGTAGAGGTGCAGCACATTGCGGCGGCCAGTGCGCGCGCCGAAGGCCTCGATGCGGCGCCAGGTGAGCTTTGCCGCCCTGCCCGTCGCGCGCCGATAGGGGTTGCTGCTGGCGAAGTGATAGGCCACCGGCGCGCCGGCGGTGTCGAGTTCGACGCCGGCCACGAGGCGCTCGGTGTCCGCCGCGCGGTCGGGGTTGCATGCGCGATCGGCCTCGATGAGCTGCACCGCAAGCTTCACCGGGCCGGGCGCCCAATCGGCCTGCGTCAGCACCGCGAAGCAGTCGCCGCGCACCAGCTCGCTGCGCAGCGAAAGATCCTGCAGGCCGTACCCGTTCTGCGTGCGGGTGATGTCGCAGTCGGTGGTCTCCCACCACGCGTTGAATTTCCGCTCGACGTCTTGCTGCCACTGGTCGGCCGCGTCGTCATCCATCCCGAGCAGGTCTGCGTCGATGCCGGCCTGGAGGCTGAGACCGGTGCCAACCGCGTGGGTCACGGTGGTGTTGATCGCGCCGCCGGCCACGGGAGCATTGCGCACCAGGTCGGCGCTGCGCGCACGCAGGTCTGGCAGGTCGGGCAGCGCATCGGAATCTGCGTCGCCCGGCGTGGCATTCCAGCCGGCCAGGCTGCGACGTGAGCGGCTTGCGCCGTTGTACCCGCCGAGCTGCGCGGTGAGTGCATGGCCTACGCGGGCCTGCAGGCGGCGGCCGGCCCACACCGGGGCGACGTGCTCAATGACGCGGTCCAGTGCGCTCCAGTTCACCTGCAGCGTGTCGCGGCCGATCTTGATGGACTTGGTGCCCACCGCGGTCACCCGATCGAGGCGCCGAACACGCGCGGGCCGCGCGAGGTGATGCCGGCGCTGAGCCGTTGCACCTCGGCCTGCCAGACCCTGATGCTGTCCATCACCTCACTGAGCGGCGGGCACTTGACCATGCGGTCGTTCATGCGGAACTCGGTGCCGCCGGTGAGGATGGCTGCGTGGGCGGCCATGGCGGCGTCGAGCGCGGCCTGGGCTTGGGCGAGGGTGATGCCGGGCATGCCCACAGGATGCAGGGGGCCACTGTTCCGTTTCCACCAAGAACGGAACAGTTCGCGCGGCCTGCTCAGCGGGTGTCGGCGCCCTCGCCGCGCTGGTGTTGGCCCTCAGCCAGGATGCGCCACACCTGGGTGCGGCTCAGCACGAACCTGGCCGCGATCCAGGCGATGCTGCGGCCAGCGGACGCAGCAGCGCGGATGCTTTCATCGCGGCCGCGCTTGTCGGCCCAGCGCTCGCGCGCGATGTAGATGGCCGCGCCGCCGAACTCGCCGCGGATCTGGTCTTCCACGACCATCGCCATCTGCTCATCGAAGCCACCAATGCAGCGGGACAGCAGCTCGACCAGCCGCTGCACGTCATCGGATGTCTGGTCGCTCATGCGACTGCACCTCCACGCACTCGCCGGCCGCGCGGCAGCGCCCACAGCGGCGGCATTTCCGCCGGCACATCCACTGCCTGCGCGGAAGCCACGACAGGCGCAGCCGGGCCCGGCGCGACTGGATCATCAACCGGCGCCGGCAGAGGCTCGATGGAGATGGCCGCGAACAGGTCCGCCGTGGGCGGACACAGCGCGTTCTCCAGTGCGCGCCACTCGGCATCGGTGTACTGGTGGAGCTTCATGCGCGCAAAGCAGAATTCAGCCAGCACGGTGCAATCGAGCACCTCATTCCGCGTGTTGCTCTTGGGCTTCACCCAGCGCCACACCATGCCGCGCGCAGTGCGCTGCTCGAGGCGCTCTTCCGCCACCAACTGGTCGAAGAACGTATCGCCCAATTGACGCGTCATGTGCATGAAGCCGGGGCCCGGCTGGGCGATGCGCAGCCGGTTGAATATCAGGTCCTTGGCCGTTTCGGTACCGACCGACCACAGCTTCACGCCGTCGCGCACCACCTGGCCGTCCAGGTTGACATCCTTCTTCGACGGCGCGCCGGCCACGATGGGCTGCGCGGCCTTCGTGCTGCCGTGCGTGGCGTGCACCCGGCGGCCCTCTCGCATCATGGCGTAGCGGTAGACGTCGTGGGTGTAGTGGCCGCCGGAGTCGATCGCGACGACGTCAATGGCGAGGGTCTGCCCGCCTTCGTGCGGGAAGCGGGTCTGCAGGTAGGCATCGAGCTTGAGCCAGCTCTGCCACTGCCCTGGGTCGCACGGCATCACGCGGTAGTCGATCGCCCAGCGCTCATCATCGCGACCCGCCGCCCACGTGACGATTTCGAAGCGGTTGTCCTGCACGTCGACGCCGGCGGCCAGCACCAGCCCACCGCGCGGCACCAGGCGCATGCGATAGGTCTCAGCCTTGGCCCGCTCGCGCAGCACGTCGGCATTGGTCTTCGCCCCTTCCAGCTTGAACGATTCCCCCTTCGTGGTGTTGGTCCACGTCTTCATCGCGGTGTGGTCGCCCGCCTTCAGCAGCTTGGCGGCCAGCAGGAATTCCGTGACGATGGAGGCCCAGGTGGCCTGGGGGGAATACGCAGTCCACACCGCGAACGCGACCGACGCGGGCGCCGGTATCTCGTGGCCGGCCGGGCTGTGGAAGCGGCACTCGGCATCAATCCAGATGCCGTCGGTGGTCTCCCAGCGGCCTTGCTCCCACACCGACAGGTAGTCGGCCTGGGTCTCACCGACCCCGCAGTGCTGGCAGATGTGCACCACGCTGTCTGGCTCGCCGCGCGGCCACTTGAAGCCGTGCGCCGCGTTCTTGCCGCCCCATTCGAGCGTGTGGCGACGGCCGCAATGCACGCACGGCACGTAGAAGCGGAACTGGAGGTCCGCGGCGTCGTGCTCTTCGTCCGTTAGGCTGAAGCCGGTCAGCTTCGGCGTGCTGCCCTTGATGTGCTTGGGGAACAGCGCGCCTTCCAGGCGCTTGGCACTGAGCTTGGTGGGGCTGCCTTCCTTCTCGATGTCGCGGTCGAAGCCGTCGAGCTCATCGAGGATGACGACGTCCGCAGTGAGACGGCGATAGTTCTTGCCCGCCTTCCCGCCGCGCATGTGCAGCTTCGAGCCCAGGAAGGTCTTCTGGCGCAGCGTGTTTTCCTTGGCCCGGCGCGCGAACTGCGGCAGCACCTTGGCCATGATCTTCACGTCGCGAAGCATGGTATCCAGCTCGGTCTTCACCCAGTCGTCGGCGTCATCGTCGGTCGGCTGATAGACGACCTGGTTTCGTCGCTTGTGCTCGGCGAAGTACCCCACGCAGGCCAACAGCATCTTGGTGTAGCCCACGCGAGCGGACTTGCGGAAGGTGACGCTGCGGATGTCGTCGTGCCCCATGCAATCGAGGATGGCCCGCTGGAACGGCCAGGTGCGCCAGGACCCTTCCACATAGCTGCTCTCGGCCGAGAGATAGAAGTGCTTGTCCGCCCACTCGCTGGCCCGCATCGGCTCCGGCACGGCAACCGCGTCCAGGCCGCGGCGGATGGCATCCTCCACCTCGGCCCGCAGCTCGGGCGTCTCCTGCATCGCCAAGCGCAGGTCGTCGTGCATCAGCCGCCACCCTCCTGCTCTTCCTTGTCGACCAGGTCGTCGAGGGAGATTGCCGCGATGCGGTTGCGCGCCCTGGCCACCTCAGCGTCCACCAGCCGCAGCTGCTCAGACGACACATCGGGCCACCGAAGCCGGATGGCCGGCGTCAGGGCCTCGAGGATGCCGGCCGCCTGGCGCCCCACCTTGGCCAGCACCTCGGCGATGGCGCCCACCGGCGCGTATTCCTTGCGCTTGATCGCGTTGCGCATCGCGATTTCGATGCGCCGTTCGTTGTCGAGCGCGGCGCGCGTCTCGGCCAGCGTGCCGGCACGGCCCGCCGCCTGCTCGCGCAGGTGCCGGCAGTAGGCGATCAGCCATTCAGCCGCCGTGGCGCCGCGGGCCAGCACGCCTTCGTCGAGCAGCTGGCTCACTCGCGCCTCGCTGATGCCGGTCATGAGCGCGAACTCGGCCTGGGCGATGTCCTGCGCCAGCACAGGGAGCACCTTCACTTAACCCCCCCATGGCACCCCATGACTAGCGCGCGCACGGGGTCCGAATTACCCGCGCGGCACCCCCCTGGGAAGGACCCGCGAACCTCGGGTACGCGTTCCGCGATGGCGAGGCGCACCGGGGAGGGGCGGCAGGCCGGACGGGCGTGGGTGCAGCCGGTCATCGCGCGGTCGCCAGCGCCTCGGCCAGCATGCGGTCGAACGTCGGGCCGAGCTGCTTGTTCGCCACGCGCTGCGCCACTTCGACGAACGGGAAGCGCCGGCGGTAGACCGGCACGCTCTTGGTGAAGATCACCACCGGCCGCACGCCCTCGCCGAATCGCGTGCCCTTGCGCTCGTAGATGCCGGGCTCCAGTTCGCCCTGCTGCTCGCGCACGACGAAGTACCGCGTCGGCAGCGCCCGCTTGCGCGCAGCGTCCTTCGCCTTCAGCCGGTCGATCCGGCGCGCCGCGACGGCGGTGCCAGCCAGGCGCATCGACACCAAGACCGCGTTCATGTGGGCGCGCGACCAGTTCCCGAACGCATCCAGCCTGGCACCCGCGGCGGGCACCACCGCCATGCCGGCAGGCAGCACGCCCGCGGCCTGCAGCGAACGCTCGAATGCCTTCAGCCGGCGCACGCCGCCGAAGGCCTCGGGCGCCAGCCAGTTGCCAGCGCTGCGCTCCGCGCCCTCGCTGTCCTTCGCCAGCACCGTGGCCACGAGGCTGCGCTTCGTGGCCGGCTCGATGCGGAGGGCGTTCAACGTGTAGGCCGTGGGGCGATCGAACACCGAGCGCATCACGCCCCGCTCTACCGTGACGATCTGCCCAGCGACGTCGTTGAGCGCCCTGGAGGCCGCGAAGGGCACCTGCTTGGCCGCCGCCACCAGCCGCGCCGTGGCCGCATCCAGCCCGCTCACCGTCAACCGGATCATTCCCCACCTCCCTCTCGTCGATCGAACGCCGCACGCACCTTGGCCCGGTAGCTGAGCCAATCCGGCCCCTGCCCTCGCTCCCAAGCTGCCCGATCCCACCGACCCAGGCCCATGGCCTCGCCGATGGCCTGCACCGCCTTCACGTCGTCGGACCACACCATCGGCTCGCCCTCGGCAGCCGGCGCCGCAGCATGCGCAGCCTGGGCCTGGCGCCCCCGGTTCGACAGCACGAAGCGCCCGTCCGCCTCCACGTACCACAGCGAATAGGCGTTACGCTCCACGCAATCGCGGAAGGTCTGACGCCAGTCGCTGCGCCGCTTCGAGCTGCGTGCCCAGCGCCGCAGGAACTCGCGCCAGCACAGCAGCAGCAGTTCCTGTCCCAAGCCCACGGACTGCGCATAGGCCCGCACGGGGTCATCGTCCGGGATGGGCTTCTGCCCTTCGGCCTTGCACTCGGCCAGCCAGGCTTTGAGCTCCACCGGCCGTGGCGCCGCTCCCTCTTCCGCCTTCGGGACTCTGTCCGACGGGCCTGCCCCCCTTGCAAAGGGGGGTATGGGGGGATTTAAAGATGATGGTTCTTTACGGTTATCTGCGGGTGCATCCCGGTGCACCCTTTTTTGCGTCGATATGCACCCTTTTGGCGAAATGGGTGCATCTGCTGCACCCTTTTCTGCCGAGTTATCCACAGGCGAAGCAGACTCCGAAAAGGGTGCATCTGCTGCACCCTTTTGCTCAGTCGGCTTTTCGGCCTCTCGCGCCGCAGCCCTCGCCACGTGGGCCGGCAGTTCCTTCCCTGCCACCCAATCGGGGTTGATGCGGTACTCGCGCGCCAGCCCGCGGCCGCCGTCGCCCGCGTTGACCAGCTGCAGCCAGCCGTCCTGCTCCATGCGTCGCAGCTGCATCTGCGTGGCGCGCACGCTCTGCCGGCTCTTGCGCGCCAGGGACTCGACCGTCGGGAACACCTTGCGCCCGTCGTCGTGCGCGTGGTCGGCCACGCACAGCGCCAGCACGTACTCGTGGCCGCCCACCGGGTAGCGGTCGAACACCATCGACGTCATCTTGACGCTCATTTCAGGTGGAAGACGCTCGCGCCGCGTGCGCCCGGCCGCTGGTGGGGATGGCGCCGGCAGTTGATCGAACTGATCGTGCCCAGGCCGCAGCCGTAGCGTTCGGCCACTGCCTCTCGGCGCGTGCCGGCTGCCAGGTCCGCCTCAATCTGCCGCACCACCGCTGCAGGCAACGTCGCTGGGTTCCGCAGCGCGGCGCGGCTAGCGGCTGCCGACCGCCTGGGATCCCCACGCATTCGTCCAGAGGCGCGCATCGCAGCACCCCACTCTGACTTCGTGCCAGCCCTCGAATGGTGAGGCGCGATGCACGATGGTTCATCGCACAGGTGGCGCCACACGGTCCAACCGGCCTGCAGGGCTTTCTCGCTCAGCACCCAAGCAACACGGCGAGCAGGCTGCGAGCCAGGACGCAGCAGGAGCGACATGCCGACCTTCACGCGCACCATCGGAGTGCCGCCGGCATCGCACGCACCCCGCCAGAGCCAGCAGGCCGACTCGTCTTCCACAAAGCACCGCTCGCGCAGATCCTCCAACGCCGACACCGCGCTCATCACGCCACCGCCTTCAGCGTCTCGGCCGGCGGCGCCGGCTTGCCCGCGAGGTTGATCGCCCGCACCTCGCCCAGCAGGCGCTGCAGCGCGGACATCAGCTCCGCGCCTTCGCGCTCGATGCGCTCGCGCTCGTTATCCGTCACCGTGCCGTCGGCCAGGCCGGCCGCGCAGGCCGCCATCAGCTCGCCGAACTCGCTGGCCAGTGCCGCCGTGTACGCTGCAGCGCCCTCCGCGCCCGGCACCTCGGCCACCAGCGGCACCACGCAGCAGCCCATGGTGGCCGCGAACGCGTTGAGCACCTGGCGGTCGCCCGTCCACTCGCTCAGCGTCACCGCGTCGGCCAGGCCCAGCTTGGCGCTGGGGTAGTTGGGCGACACCTCGTGCGACAGCGTGTCCGCACGCTTGCCCAGCACCGGCGCCAAGGCTGCGGCGCCGCCCGGCGCGTCATGCACCAGGCGGAAAGCCGCCATGTTCACGTCCATCGATCACCTTTCAGCGGGAACGTCCATGCCAACGCGGCGCGCGCGTTGGCATGGAGAAATGCCGCGGGCTTGACGAAGATCAGGGCCATGCACACGAGCACAGCCCAACGAAGAAAAGACGCGTGGC